>NZ_JAZGJN010000246.1:0-33882 GCF_038085095.1 Photorhabdus sp. P32
ATGCAAGTGCGTAACAGCTAATCATGCACGCGCAATTATCAATGTCGCTACATATGGCAACTGTTGCAATTGGTACCATCCAACCCACCAGCAAATTCACCTTCACTAAGAGCTATTAGTAGCTTAGTCCTAGATATTGATTGAATTGAATCCGGGGCCTCAATTGGAAGTTCGTTGCTTACTGCCATCGCCTTTTTGACCTTTGATTGTTTTTGGCATATTCCACCCATAAAACAAGGCCACACCGAAGTGCAGCCTTGAATTTAATATTTAAAACGAAATTTAGTTAATACAATATTTTTTATAGAAATTTCGAATTTCTAAAGTTACATGCGGAGATATATCAAACCCAGAAAGAATCCGATTAAAAACAGAATCACCACATGGTTCATGGATTTTAATATCACCAGCAGCCATATGCTGCTCAACTGTTACTGAACCAAAAATATCAGCACGACCATAGAAAACAAAACTCGGATGTCTAATAAAAGGATGATCGCCACAATTCAATATACATGTTCGATCATACGGTATATCCGGTTTCAAAGAGCTGATATTTACAGCCAGAAAACATGTCTTAGTTTTTTTAGGGTAAAAAACGGGATCACAGCAGATAATATATAAGTGATCTGTATACCCGGATGGGATAAGTAAACTTCCTTTCCTTAAAATCCCACCCGGCATTACCGCAATCCTTGAAGAAAACAGTCCAGTTGTTGCCTTTCTATTAACTCTCGCGCCAATTTCTCAGCAACTTCTGGTGATTTACCGACAGCAATAAAAACAGAAATTGGTGAAATAGGATAAGAACTGCCGCCTGGATCTTGCCACTCAGTACAATGTTTATGAGTATACTCGACAATCTCAAAGCGGCTCATATGACCGAACTGTTCCCAAATGGCATCCAGAACCTTTAATTCAGCATCAGAAAGAGATGCAAAATCATCCCTTGTTACACCTTTCCGTTTGAGTGAAATTTCATAATTCTCTTCACTTTTCATCCATGCCCCCCACCCAAATTCATCACTGGCGTAATCTCCAGTAATTAAATTTAAGGTTTGCGATAAAACTGGCCCTCTAGGCATAGATACCATTCGATCACCAGTGATAGGGTAGCCATAGTCATTCATAGATACCCTATCTGCCAGATAAAGCAACTTCATAAGCTTCAGATATGCCATGCGCCCGCCGCGCTTATGCAGCAAATAGGCAGCCATTTGGGCTACTTTTTCTTCGCAAAACATAGAAACCTCCAAGACTTTTTCGAAATACCAAACTGGCGATTTACACATATAATGTACCTCTAAATGCGCAACCATGAAAAGGTTAATTCTAATAAAGTCAATGAGTTAAAACTATATTCCTGATATATAAAGAATTAAAGATTTAAAAATTCTTTATCTTTAGGCTAAAAAGTGTATAGCAACCAACTCAACTCAAAATGTTGCTGTATGATCACTGTTGATCTTCGGTATAAATAAGATTCCAAAATTATGACGAACAAGCCGCATTTCACTATAGAAATATTCGTGCGTCACTAGAAAAAATTGGAAAACGGATCGGGGATAATGATCTGCATATTGCAGGGCATGCAAGAAGTAAGGGATTGATAGTTGTTACCAATAACACAAAGGAATTCAATAGGGTTGATGGATTGAGAGTGGAAGATTGGACACTAGATTGACAACACTAAGCAAAATCTGCCTCTGTATTAGCCGGGGCAAGATTTTATGAGAGTTTGTTATTACTCAGCTTTTAACGATTAACTTTTACAACAGTAATTAAATAACATTTTAAACTTATATTATTTTGGCATTCCTATTTTAACGCATAACCAAAATCGGCATAATAACAGTAAATTAATTCATTAATATGATCATACAAAAACAATATAGTCCTATAGTAAGAACAATTAAACGTTGTAATTAAATCAATTTAATATTAAAACAATGATAAAACATCACAAATAAAACTCAGAAATAATTCCTGAATAAATGGCCCACTATTCTGTGAGCCATTTTTACCTTTATTACAATGAATTAATTAAGCAAATTTCCCCTTACCAATCGTGACATCGGTCCACGCCGTTGTGATAGCCGTTTTCGCCTGACTGTCCAGACTCTCAATAAAACCATTATCACCCACTGTCGGGGAAAAACTACTCATAGCCTGAATCAAAGAATCCACCGCATTATCTGACAGTGACGTAAATTCACGCTCCCCTGACGCGTTCTTATCACTCATCCGAGTCACCAATTTGGCGCGATTGCCATTAAAGTAATCATTAAAGGTGACCGAACCTACCGATTCAAATCTCCCCTGAGCGGTGTTGTCCTGAGTATGACGATTCATTGACAGCACCAAATCATACCCGCTGCGCTGGAACCACAAGTTTCTCCAGTCAACACAGTTAAATAGGATCATATCTTCTGCGCTGATATCTCTCACTCGGTTATCAATCACCTCTCCGCTGACCACAAAGCTATCCACACCTGCACCGCCCCGGAAATGGTTCTGATACCCGCCCAACACCAGCAGATCCTGACCTTCACCACCATCAAATTGGCTGAACTTCGAAATCGCCGCGGCTATCAGATGATCATCACCTTCGCCGCCATTAATCACCGCATGGTAGCCCATCAACTTAATCGTATCATTGCCGGCATAACCATCGATCCGGTTGTCATTACCAAATACTCTGGCAAAGTCATCGCCTCCACCCAGTTCGGCTTGATTATTATTGCCGATGATCACTGCATAATCCTGACCTTCCCCGGTATCCACCCGGTTATAGTTGCCAGAAGTGACGACGTAATCTTGCCCGTTGCCGGCATCAATAAAACCACCTTCACCGAAGACAAACGTCTGGTCATTACCTTCCCCCATAAAGACATGGTTAATGCGCCCGGCCACTACCGCGGTATCATCCCCCTCACCGCCAAACATCCAGTTTTCACGTCCCATCAGGATGCCAAGATCATTGCCTTCACCACCGGTAAAGATATTGGAAGTTCCTAGTGAGTAATAGACATCATCACCGCGACCACCCCAGAAGTTGTTGTTATCGCCCAGATAGGCGCCAAGATCTTTACCGTCACCGCCCCAATTGAAGTTGTAATTCCCCAACGATACGTGAATATCGCCATCACCGTGCAAATGGCCGCTGTTACGCAGGAAATCAAACGTTTTTTCTTCCATATTAAGCAGATCTGTCGTCAGATTTTCTTTCAAGTTAGCCACTAACGATTTCATTTCTTGTTGCTTCTCTTCGCTAAACATCGTTGCAAACAGATTAGGTAAGTTAAGCGAATTAAAACCAAATGCAGGCTTGGGCTTATTATTGGTTTGAGCATTTTCTCCATTGATACTCACCGAAGCGCCTGATTCCTGACTCTCATCGGGCGCTTTCTCTTTCAGACCATGACTCTCGGCAAATGATCTGACGCCATCTTCGCCCATATCAATGCCCGCCTCCAAGCTATCAAGTAACTTTTCTGGATTGGTGAAAGCTTGTAGTTGATCACCGCTAAATTCCCCAATCACTTCCAGCATCTCTTGCAGAATCGCCTCACCATCAACCGATTCGCCCGTGCGGGAAATAATTTTCCCCTCTGCGGTGTAATTCACGCCAAAAATATCCGCTAAGGTGGTATCCGCATTTACACTCGCTAATCGGCCAACCAGCTTATTCTTAAGCTGACGCGGCAAGTCCTGTGGATGATAGGTAAAGGTGGTCTTCGCCATGCCCGTTGCTGAATATTGTTGCGTCATCAGACCAAATAGCGACCCCAAATTGGTATCCAGAATCGACTGGATATGGTCACCGAACATTAGGTTCCAGTTACCGGTTGTCACCTGGATATCCGCTCCTCGACCACCTACCGCGAAGTTGAAAGCCAGTTTCTGATTGGCCTGACGGAATTGTTCTATACGACTTATCTTGCCCATATCCGTGCCCGTGCCATGTTCGCCTAGCCACTGATTAAATTTCTTGTTCAATGTCAATTCAGCATCATGCTTCAAACCACGGCTGCTACGCTCATGTTGCGAATCCAGATCAGTCAATGTGTTGTAGTCCACGTTGCTGGTTTGGTCCAAACCGGACATATCTTCCACAAACCTCTTCGCGCCGGCGATGGTCCACTGCTGATCTTGTGCCGCCAGCCAATCTTGATCCTCACTGGAACCGGCAACCTCTTGCAATACGTGAGCAATACGCGCAGCGCCATCAAACGGATTAACCAACGGCGGCGTTGGAATGGATTTATCCATCATCACAATCAGATCATTACTGCGGCCCTGATTAAAGCTGACATTGCGATTACCGATAAACATTTGCGCCCCTTCAAGCGCTTGGTAGCCTGCAATATCGAAGCTGTGTTTACTGTCGCCATTACCGATGTGCGCCATCACATTGTTATCACCGAAGGCCAGTGATTTAAAACCACCGCTACCCACTTTAATCCCGACGTTCGAGGTTCCCCAATTGAGGGCAGTAAACTCTCCATCTCCCACATTTACCTGAATATTACCGGAATAACTGAGTTGATTATTCGATTGATCGTCAGGGTCAACCTGAATGGTATTTTCACGTTTCTTTGGTTGAACTAACACTTCATTGTGACCGGTAATCGCGCCTTTAATAACGGTATCAGCTTCGGTATGTCCTACTCTGGAGAGGTTGATATCACTTTCAGCAATACCACGACGAATCTGTTCGGTATGCGTGATCAGCTCATTTTTATCATTCCAACTTAATACGACTTTGTTATCAGACAGATTGTTAACCCATTGGTTATTTTGATCACGGGTAAATTTGCGTCCACCGGCATCAACAGCCACTTCACTACTGCGAGCGGAAACATCGCTGCGAATGCCTTGTTTATCCAACACTGAGATAAATCGACGAGCAAAGCCATCCCGTTTGTCATCACTTATCAAAGAACAAGCCACAATACTGATGTGATCAGGTTTATGAATTATACGGTCCCCCAGATTAATCTTCTGATAAAACCGCGTTAATCTGGTCGCCAGTTCATCCGCAGCATAACCACTCAGACGAACGTTATTTTGTTCCGACGCATCACGGCCATGACCGACAATCTGCCAACGTAACTTACCGGATAATCTGGCAAGATCGCCATAAACCACCCGATATTTGCCCTTAGAGTTAAGTTGAACCACTACGCTAGAATCTGAGTGTTTACCCGCCAGATTGGCCGCGGCTTTAGCGACGATCGGATCATCTTCCATTTGGATAATAATCTGACCATCAAAGCGAGTTTCACGGCCATCAGCTTGTGGCGTCACCGTCTCTACTTGCCAATCACCGAGTTGCCTGCTCGCTTTCTTATCCTGCTGAGTATCGTCGATGATATTGGGTTCTGGCCTCTTATTCTTACCCGATAATTCGTCTAATTCTTCCACCGCTGGACGACTTTGATGCTTCACCCTGGCATGTTTCTGATAGAATTCCCCAGTTTCCTGGAAAGCGTTATCCAGCGCCTGATTTATCCACACTTTGCTTTCTTCACCGGCAATATCCACCAGCTCCCGATAATTAGCAGTATAGCTGTTCAGTATCTGTTTACGTTGTTCATCACCGGTTACCTGTAATGCCTGATAAACTGCCAGACTTTCGTTGACGGAATGACCGCCATCAAATACCAGAAACGCCAGCGTGTTGAGATAGCCCTGTCTAGCCGAGAAAGTAGGCTGTTCACTGGCGATCTGTTCACTAGCAATATAGTTGTTGAGATGAACCATGATATTGGTCGAGCCAGAGGCTCCCGTCACCACAGCGTGACCTTGCGCTAGCGTATTATGCTCAAATTCTGTCTCCCATCCAGGAACTAAGATCCGTCCTGCGGCAACCTTTCTGCCATATAAAAAGTCATCATGCTTGTTATTGGCAGGTTGGTAAGGCAATGCCGTACCATAATCGTTAGTCTGCTTTTCGGTTATATCAACTTCATACGTGACATCAGCCCCGCTCGTCAGTTGACTACTGGTCGAACGGGCTTTAGTAATAACATCCTCATAGAAACGATCCCCTTTAACCTTCCACTCTGTACGTTCCATTCCCATTCCTGGGGTAATTGCCATTTTTACTGCCAGAAATGGCGCCTTAATCACAGCAAAACCATCATCAACTTGAGTCATCATGATTTTGAAATTGGCAAAAGTCGGTTCATCCAGAAACGTCGTCAATTCAGGCACCCGACTAAACCAAGGGCGAAAGTCCTTATTTATGGCCTTGGCGAACCCCGCCATTTTTTTAGCAATAATCTTCTCACGCTCGGTTACATCAGGATAAAAACCCCCTATCCACCGTTCAAATTTCTCTACCAGAAATTGTCCTATCTGCCTGGAAGTGGTCATGGCATTCTGTGGCGCTGTTTTCACCAATTCATAGGCCAATTCAGAATCAAAATGGCGACCAAACAGGTTGTCAATATATTGTCCCGTCGTCTTTTCCTTACGAGCATCAGCCAGTAACCGTTGAGCTAACCTGTGTAATTCAGGATGTGTCTGCAATTGGGTAACCGCATCCTCAAATAGCTTAATGGTTTCCTGTCGTGTTACTTGTCCGCTAAGCCAAAGGTTTTTGGCCCGTTCAACTAATGGCACACCTTCGGGAATAGCGTCTTGTTGCAATCGGCTAACGAAAACGATGAGGCTTTCACTCTCAGTTTTAGGCGCTTCCCGTTCCGCAGCAGAGTTAATCTGAGTCAATGGCTTGATTTGTAAATCAGTAAGACGATTAATTTCACTTTGCCCGATATCACTTTTCAGACCGACCACACGCCCGAACCCATCAAAGGATACCTGTTGGTCAAACTGTGCAACATGGTCAGGCGATAAGCTAACCCCTAAAATCCCGGCTGATTCAGCTCTTTTTGCTTGAAGATAGGCAACCAATTCCCCCATCTCAAAACGCAGGCTTTTGACTAATCCGCCACGCTTAGCAAATTCATTCGGATCATGCTGTTGCCAATGAGCAAGCGCTTGCTCAAGCTGCAACACATGCTGCTCATCAGGTTGTTCAACCGCATTGCTGAAAGCCTCACGTACTGCCGCCAGCGCCTTGCTGGGCCGATCAGTATTTATCTGACCAAGATATCTTTTCGTCGAATCAATAAACTGTTTGTTACCCTGACTCAGCAAGAAAGGCTCAAATTCTCTCAGGATGGAAGAATGAGATTTAAAGCTATCTCCACCAACAACTTGCCCTAACCCTTGCAAATTGATACCCGAAATTACAGGTGCTTTTGTGATTAACTTTCTGGGTTGATTTGAGATAGGCTCCACAACTCTATCGGATGACGTTCCAGTAAGAGAGGAAATAATCGAAGCACCGACATGTTCCGCATGAATATCCCTGTTAATCTGTAGTCGATTAATCGCTTGTTGAGCATTATTCAATGCCATCAAATCTGCGGCTGTTAATGTCAGATCTTCACTGTTCCAGCCATTAGCTTCCGTTTTGGCTTCTGGATTGATATGACTTTTCGGTTTCACTACGTCGATTGGTGTATAAGCCTTCCCAGACAAACCACTGCCGGTCGCTCCGCTACGATCCGGCTTTGCATCATCAGCCTGTTTCGCTCTTTTAGCATCAAGCTGTACCTGAGCGGCTTTATTTTTCGCTACCGAGCTATCATGTTCACCGCGTTGTTTCGCTTCTTCATACACAGCATAGGCGTCGCTTTCCGCTTTTGCTGCCCGCAGACGTTGTAAATCTGCTTCTTTCTGTCTTGATTTCGCTTTTGTACGCTCGTCCTCAATATTGTCGTCTGCGTTCTTTATATGCTGATAACTTTGCTCTAAACCGGCTGCTGATTTGCCAATTGCATTTTTTACTTGTTGTTGGTTATCAATAAGGAGCGGCTGTAAATCAGCTAATTTTTTCTGTGAAATAAATTTGGTGTCATCTAATTTCTCCTGAGTACGGCCCAAATATCCCATAGCAAACCGGTCACGCCACTTATCACCCGATTGACCCGTGTAATTGGCATAGCCATTAAGCGCATTCAAACGTTGAGTCATCGAGAACAATTCTTTCGTTACTGCCCGCTCTTCTCCACTTATTGCATCACGCTGTAATTGCCCATTGGTATTCAACGCATTTTGATCTGTTGATTCCAATTGGAATTGTGATTTTGAAATTATTTTAAGTTGGTTTTCTCGTTCTTGTTCCAGAATCCGACGATTTTCTTCCGCTTTCTCTTTATCACTTAACGCATTTTGCTCAGCGCTGTCCTGTTTTGCATGTTTAATCACCGCATCAGCTTGTGATGATGATTCATTCTGAGTCGAATCAACCTTGTCTCCAATATGCAAGGCATTCTGGATAGCCTCAGTATCAGGGATTTCCACTTGAGTTACCGTACCGCTTAATTTATCACGCAGATCCGAACCAACTTCATCAATGGCATTCATATGGAAACCATCAATGGCAGAAACTTCAGTTAAATGAATCGCTCCTCGGCCTCTATACGTACCAGAACTATTCGCCTCATTACCGTGAATCAGATAGCTAATTGCCTGACTACCTTCCACACTTAACACAGTTCGTTTAATACTTTTAAACAGAAAAGGAAGGTTATTACTTTGCGTATTGCTTTCCGCAATAGAAAAAGTGTAGAAATCGCCGTTACCCACCTTAATCGCGACATTATTACGCGCATAAGAGACGTTAATCCCCAAACCATCACCAATATGAATATTGGCATTGCCTTTACCTTTCATGATCGCAACATTGAGACCATGCCCGACTTTAGTATTAACGTTATATTCACCCCACGCTGCGTTAACGGAAACTCCATCACCCACTTTGGTATTGATATTAAAATCGCCATGCGTCGCAGTGATACTTAAACCATTCCCTACCGAAGTCGTAATATTGGCTTTGCCTTTTGCCGCAGTAATCTGCACACCATCACCTACTTTGGTGACAATATTCCCTTTACTCCACAAGGCATTAAAGCTGTCGCCGTTACCCACCTGAGTCACAATGTTGGCATCAGCTTTGGCAAGCACGACATTACGCCCATCACCGACCTTGGTAATTACATTAGCTTTGCCCCAAGCGCCGGTATAATCATCACCTTGCCCCACATGGGCGATAATATTGGCATCCCCCTGAACCACCGTGATTTCCTGCTCATTACCCACTTTGGTAATGATGTTCGCTTTACCTTTGGCAAAATTATAACGATTACCATCACCAACCTGAGTCAGGATATTCGCATCTCCCCAAACAGCATTAACGCCGATACCGCTCCCCACTTTGGTAATGATATTCGCTTTACCTTTGGCGAAACCCACCGTCGTACCATTACCGACATGGGTCATGATGTTACCCACATCGGAAATAAGTAAACCGATTGTTGTCCCGTTACCCACTTTCGTTAGAATATTGCCCTTACCGAATAGCACGCCAGCAGTGGTTGATGATCCCTTATGAGTGATGACATTGGCTTCCGCCGCCGCAACCACTCCCATAAAATCATCACCCACTTTGGTGACAATATTCGCTTCTCCTAACGCTAACACACCGGTTAAGCCATTGCCGGAATGAGTCATGATATTGGCCCGACCAAACATTGCCGCCAATGTTGTACCATCACCTACCCGGGTCATCACATTCAGCTCACCGGCAAACAAGCCAATACTGGCGCCATTCCCTACATGCGAATAGATATTAGCCTCGCCAACCATCAAACCGAGCGCCAAATCATTGCCCGCTTTCGTCAGGATATTGCCCTGCCCAATCATCGCGGCAAAAGTTGAGCCATTCCCTACATGGGTCATCACATTGGCCTCACCGATCATTGCCGCCAGCGTCATGCCGTTACCCACTTTGGTTGCAATATTGCCTTTAGCCAACATCAAGGCAACACTCATTTCATCACCAATATGAGTAAACACATTGCCGGCAGCTATCATCAATGCCAGCGCCTTACCATCCCCCACATTGGTAAACACATTCCCCAAGCCCCCCATCAATCCCCATGCATCACCGTTACCTACATGGGTAAAGATATTGCCGCCGCCAATCATGGCCGCAATTGCAGTTCCATTACCCACTTTGGTAAAGATATTGCCTGCGGCTCCCATGACCCCCAGAGTCTGACCGCTACCGACATGAGTCAGCACATTACCTATGCCAAGCATAATACCCGTGGTGTCATCGTTTCCGACTTTGGTCAAGATATTAGCGCCGCCTAACATCACACCTGTCGTACTCCCGTTACCTATGTGGGTAAACACATTGGCGCCGCCGCCCATCAGCGCAATAGCGCTACCTCGGCCTTTTTTCGTCAGAATATTGGCGCCGCCTAACGCAACCGCTGTGATATCTGATTTTTTATCATCATTGAGATGGGTGATAATGTTAGCCCCACCAAGCATACCGGCAACCAAATCACCAGCACCAAGCTTAGTCAGCACATTGGCGCCGCCCACCTGTACTGAGGAGAGTTTTCCCTCACCGGTTTGGGTCATCACGTTAAAACCGCCTGCACCTAACCAATTTGCATTGCCATTCCCTATTTGGCTATGAGTGTTATACCCCCCAAGCATGATAACCCGGCTATTGCCGTTACCTTGATGGATCGAGATATTACCCATCGCCAAAAGATGAGCCAGATACCGTCCGTCACCGATACGAACCAGAACGTTTGCCGCACCGCCAGCGTAAACATCCATTTCCCCATGCTGACTTTGATGAACCAGCACATTTGCCAGACCTGCGCCACGGAATGTCAGATTGCCCTCTTTACCCCTTTTCACGATGACATTAGCGGCACCGGCACCGTCAAAATTGACATCGCCGCTTGTGACACTGGAAGTAATGACATTACCGCCCCCCATGCCCTTGAAATTAATGTCACCGGTGCTGTCACCTGTATCCGCGGATGATTTCACCAATTCCTGATGACTGTACTCTTCGGTATGTGATAAATGCTCAGAAACACGGCATACTGAATTCACTTTGTATTGCAGATGGGTTAGCGAGTATCCACCTATATCCATCGAGCGATAACCATTTTTTGGGGAAAAATCTTCCGCAGCCAAATTGTTAGTATGATCGCCCGCTTTGTACCACGCACTGGCATAATATTGCAGCGCACCTGTTTTAGGCTCATTTCTCAACTCAACCATCACCACTTTGGTATATGACTCAACATACTTGGCATAAATATAAGTGTTCGGTTGACGGTTCGATTTCACCGCTGAAACATCCAATACCAAACCACCGGAATGAATTGCATTCCCATGCATTTTGGCATCAACCAACGTGACATCTCCTGCTCTGGCATTGGTTCCACCGGCATAAGTCACCCACTGGTTTTCCTGCAAATCTTCTTCAACAGTATGCTGAATAGTAACGGGTTGATGATGTTCAAAAATTAGATTAAAGAGGCGGTAGCCCCCATTGAAACGTATATCGAAAAATCCATTATTTGCAGAGATATTCTGCGTAGCAAGATTATTAAGATGATTGCCATCTTTGTACCAAGAAGTGGCGTAATAACCGAGCTTACCGGTTTCAGGATCATTTTGAAGTTGGACCTTAACAAGCTTAGTGTACATTTCATCGGCAAACGCAAACAGATAAGTGTTAGGCTCAACAGTTGATTTAATCCCCATCACTTGTTGGTGTTGAGATTGTTGGAGCCACTTTCCTCCCATAGTCGCCGTTGTTAATACGATCTCTTCCGCTTTAGCGTATTCCAAAGCGTCATCACGAGAACCGCTATCTACACCAATTCTTGCTATTTCATTGTAAGCGCCGGCGCCATCGAAAGTAATATCACCATGTGCGACATCAGAATAAAGCCGGTTATATCCTCCTGCCCCGTCAAATTCGATATTACCGTGGGTCTGTCCATATTGATCTTGACTTTGGCGCAAGCGTTCAATACGGTTTGATGCCCCTGCTCCATGCAAAATAATATTGCCTTCTTTACCCTTACGTATAATGTGATTATCAACCCCGGCACCGGTGAAATTAATATTACCGCTTTCAACCCTCGAACTAATACTATTTGCCGCTCCCCCACCTTCAAATTTCACATCGCCGTGGCTTTTTTCATAGTGATCATGCCAGGTACGATCAATTTTATTTCCAGCGCCCGCGCCGGAAAAATTTAAATCGCCCTGATTGGTTTCATGCCATAATTCGTTATAACCTCCGACACCGTCAAAAGTCACTTTACCGGATTGCCCTTTACGACTCAGGCCATTATAAGCAGCCGCCCCAGAGAAATTGAGATTACCGCGGCTCCCCCGGTGATCGATAGCAACCCCTCCCGCCGCGCCAGCAAATGAAATATCACCATTACCACTCTTATCAACACCCGAATAACCCGTAGCGCCATGTACTGACAGATTACCTTCCTTATCCACTATTTTTAAATAACCGGCACCGCCATTAACAACTTTATTACCAGAATCAGCATAGACCGTCGCCCCAATCGACCCAAGGGTAATACGATCATCTCCACCTTTAGCATAAATAACCCCTCCTACGCCGATGGCAACAATATTATTACCATCATCATCATCGTAGTATTTCCCAGTAAAGAAATATTCTGTACTACGGTTTGATGATTTACCCATAAATAATCCCTTAATTTAGCTGTGGTTAAATAGAAAACCACTGCATCTGACAGATACAGCAGCGGTTTTGAGAGTCTAGTTTTCCGTGGGCAAAGCAAATCCACCGTTCTACCCACGGAAGAAAATATAATGACAGCCATCAATTAGGTATTATTTATATCATTTTCTCTAATTTATACCTGTTATCTTTCAAGCTGCCTCTTTGTTGGCTGCACTCACTCACCCCGGTCACATAGTTATCTATGCTCCCGGGGATTCGCTCCCTTGCCGTCGCGATGCATCTTGAAATCCATAGGGTATAGGCAGATTACTCTAACTCTATTAAGTTATTATTCATTTGATTATTTACTTTCTAATCAATGAAATAATAAGAATTTTTTATAACTGATATCAGAGATGATTATTCGAATTTTTTAAACATATTTTCGCCTCAACAAGAAATTTATTCACCAAGATTGCAAAATATATCGTGAAATAAAAAATACAAGCTCATAGACATAATGATCCTATATATACAAATACTGTCAGAAGAATAAAATAATATAGAGCAAAAACTCAAAATCAATATTAATACACGAGAAAGTCTGTTTACCCCCCACATATTGCCCTATATCCCCACACTGATGTTAACAATACAAATAAGATAGTAAAGAATAAGATTAAATTACAGATTAGCTTATTTTTTTATTAAAATTATTAAAAAGTTTTTCATAAATAAAATTATTAGCTGAATTAAACCAATAAATACAACATCACTAACTATAATGAGGGACAGCACGCCAGGTGAGGATTGATATAGCCAAGGTTAATTATTACCCAGGCTAAGATGATGGAAATGTTAACTTAAACCTATTTGCGGTCAATAAAAATAACTTGGAAATCACTGAAATAGAAAAAACCAAATTTATGTTAGCGTCATTCATTAAGTATGTACTACTTAATCCCAATGAGTGTAACTATTGCCAGCTATCCTTTTAAAAGGGATAGTGATCACAAATAATAAGAAAAACTAAGAGTATATACTTAACACAACAGGTGTAATTTGCTTAGCTCAATCTTCAAGCCACATCAAAAACGTGTCCAAAAACTATCGTTTCTTTCATACTACTATCCATATTTGTTCTTTATTACAAAAAAAGTAAATGAAATAGCTTAACAAAACAGCTATTAAGCATTAGGACAAATAACTATTTATCCATTGACAACAACCAGGATGCTAATAATTTTGGATATAATCTGCACTTATTTACTATTAATGATGGATGCTTTCCAGCTAAAAAGTGGCTGATATCAGGCACAACAGCGAGCGCAGCAACAGCTTCCAACGACTCTTTTAATAAATACTCAAATAATTCACACATAAAATAGTATATATAGTTATATTTCTTGTCATTTAAAGTTTCATTGTAAAATAGTAAAAATTCAATTAATAAACATACGCTTTTTGACGAGAAAAGTATTATATTCTATTATATAGCAGTCCACTTAACACATAATCGAAAAAGCAACCATTCAGATAACAATTTAAATAAGAATTTAGGAGTTACTATGTCAAATATAAGAAACAAACCCGCTCTTATTACGCCACAATTAACCATGATGTGGGATAAAAGCAATGAACCTTGGGGTGCCAGAGATCACCAGTCACGATTTATTTATGCTAACTCTGCTTTCTATCAACTGCTCAACCTTCCTGAAGATTTCGATATTATAGGGCTTTCTATGGGTGAATTACCCTCACCTATTGCTGAATATGCCGAAGAGCTCCATCGTCAGGATCAAAAAGCCATCCAAACTATGCAACGCGTTACTTCACTGGAAACGCATCAGTTTGGCGCACATAACGTTAAACAGACCTATATTTGCGATAAATTTCCCCTTTTTGATGAGAATAATGATTGCATTGGGATCTTCTTTCATATGTATAAGGCTAAAGATTTTTCTGTTTCTTACTATTATGAGAGAACATCGCCATCAACCCTGGAATTTATGCCGCCTAATAATATATTGACGCAAACCGAGTGGGAAGTGCTTTTTCTAACCCTACGCTCACAAGATGAAGAGAGCATCAGTAAAGAATTAATGATCAGCACAGAAGATGTCGTTAATCACATTCAGTCAATTTACCAGAAATTTAATTTACCACCAGAGACAGAATTAGCAGATTTCTGTAAGAAAAATAACTATCACCTTTATATTCCTGAAAGGTTTCTTACCATTGGCAGCAAGGAATTATAAATTTAAATTACTGATAATTAATTATACAATAGGGTTTCATTATGAACAAAATTAATAAGCTAACTATTTCATCTCAAATCATTAATACTTTGCAGCAAAGTAATGAACCTTGGGGAATCAAAGATAAAAATTCATGTTTTATTTACGGCAATCTAGCACTTAAGCATCTTCACAATATTTCAAATTCATTTGATTATGAAGGACAATATGATGATGAAATTCCTTGGGATGGAGCGGGGTTTGCAAAAGAATTCGTCATTCATGATCAAAAGGTAATGGAGAAAGAAGCAAGAGTCTGTTCACTTGAAACACATATCTTCGGGAAAGATAAATTTCTTTCATCTTATTTCCAAGAAAAATATCCACTCTATAATGATAAAAACGAATGTATCGGCACCATTCACCATGCATGGAAAGCTCAGGATTTCTCATTCACCCGTCTGTTTCATGGAAAACTACCGGCATCTATTATGTTCCAACCACCGACCGATATATTTACGCAACGAGAATGGGATGTTATTTTTCTTCTGTTACATAAATATACTAGTAAGCAGATGGGTAAAATGTTAAATATTTCCTATCGTACTATTGAAACCCATCTTTCACGAATATATAAAAGAGTTGGTGTTCATTCTAGCAAACAACTGGAAGAATATTGCCGCACAAATGACTATGATCTCTATGTACCAGAAAGATTTGTGCATCCAGAAAGCAAAATGTTTCCTTGACTCCTAAATAACAACAGAGTTTTTATGAAGAAGAACTATAAAATATCACCTCAAATTATTAACACAATGGGAATAAGTCATAAACCATGGGGCGTAAAAATAGTTCTTCATTTATTACTTATAGCAATTAAGTAATAAAATTTATTTATAATGATAAAAAATTATTTTATTATGGAAAGATTAAAACCAAACTTACGTTTGCGCCATTAATTAAGTATTTACTACTTAATCCCAATAAAAGTCACCATTTCCAACTTTTATTTTAAAAGGGTAATAAATGCAAACAATATGTAAAACTAAGAACATATACTTAACACAACAGACGTAATTTACTTAGTTTAATCTTCAAGCCACATCAAAAAATGTGTTCAAAAACCATTATTTTTTTCACGATACTGTTCAGATTTATTCTTTATTACCAAGAAGAGTAAATAAAATAATTTAACAGAACAGCTATTAAGCATTAGGAAAAATAATTATTCATTAATTGACAACAATAAGGGTGCTGATAATTGCAAGTATAATCTGCATTTATTTACCATTAATGATTGATGATTTCCAACTAAAAAACACCCGACATCAGGCTCAACAGCAAGCACAGCAACGGATTCCAACTATTTTTTCGGCAAATTCCTCAAATAATTTTCATCTAAAATAGTATATATAGTTATATTATTTCATGTTTAAAGTTTCATTATTAAATAGTAAAAAATCAATTAATAAACATACGCTTTTTGACGAGAAAAGTATTATATTCTATTATATAGCAGTCCACTTAAGACATAATCGGAAAAGCAATCATTCAGATAATAATCTAAATAGGAATTTAGGAGTTATTATGTTAAATATAAGAAACAAACCCAGTCATATTACGCCACAATTAACACTAATGTGGGATAAAAGTAATGAGCCTTGGGAAGCCAGAGATCGCCAATCAAGATTTATTTACACTAACCCTGCTTTCTATCAACCGCTCAACCTTCCTGAAGATTTCGATATTATAGAGCTATCTATGGGTGAATTACCCTCACCTATTGGCGAACATGCAGAAGAATTAGACCGTCAAGATCAAAAAGCCATTCAAACTATGCAACGCGTCACTTCACTGGAAACGCATAAGTTTAGCGAACATAAGGTTAAACAAACTTATATTTGTGATAAATTTCTCCTCTGTGAAGATATCGTTAACCATATTCAGTCAATTTACCAGAAATTTAATTTATCACCACAGATAGAATTATCAGATTTCTGTAAGAAAAATAACTGTCATCTTTATATTCCTGAAAGATTTCTTACTATTGGCAGCAGGGAATTGTAAATTTAAATCATTAACTGCACAATAGGACCTCACCATGGAAAAAATCAATAAGCTAACTATTTCATCCCAAGTCATTAACACCATGCAGCAAAGTAATGAACCTTGGGCAATCAAAGACAAAGACTCATGTTGGATTTTTGGTAATCTGGCATTTAGACAAATCCAGGATCTCCCAGATTTATTTGATTATGAGGGGAAATATGATAATGAACTCCCCTGGAATGGGGCTGAATTTGCAAAAGATTTCGTTATTCACGATAAAAGTGTTATGAAACAAGGGCAAAGGATATGTTCACTTGAAACACATACATATGGGAAGGATACATTTCCATCATCTTATTTCTCGGAAAAATATCCACTCTATAATGATGAAAACGAATGTACCGGCATCTTTCTTCATGCATGGGAAGCCAAAGACTACTCATTAGCCAATCTACATCTATATTACAAAACATTACCAGCATCAATTATACTCCAACCACCAAGCGATATTTTTACGCCGCGTGAATGGGATATCATTTTTTTCTTTTTACAAAAATATACCAGGAAACAGATTGGACAGAAATTAAATATTGCTTACCATACCGTTGAAACTTATATGGCTCGGATATATGGCAAGATAGGTATTCACTCCAGCCAACAACTGGAAGAATACTGTTTAGCAAATAATTTCCATCATTATGTACCAGAGAAATTCTTATTGTCCTAGCAATTTAATTCTTACACTGTTCTGCTTCTGACAATAAAATTCAATCTGGACATACCAGAAGAAATAACGGCAGCCTTATTAATAAGTTAAGGCTGCCGCTGATATAGCATTATCAATGTTATTATGGAAAAACGAATTAACACAATTCTGCCGTCTTTTCTTCTCATTTAAGATTTTATTCACTTAAGCATTACGAAAATAACACCAAAAAAACCCTCAAAGAAGGAAAAAATTCATTTTCCTTTAATATCAATATGAGTTTCTGATTTTCAATTCCAATACGAGGATAAACTCTTAAAATAAAGAATAACATCAGGCATTGTGCGCTTTTGGCTAAACAAAGATAAATCCATTGATTAAAACAAGAATTAATTTACGAGCATCATTCCGAGAAAACCACACCATCCTTGACTGCCCTGTCAATTAGCGCAACAGCAATAAAGGTCAAGAGTGGATTTAACAAGACAGACATAAACAGAACTTAATCGATATACCCTTGCTGACGTAAATGGCGGACCAACACATTCCCTTCCGGCACAAACTCGGTACTAAAACGCACCAGCCCAATACCTTTGAGTTCAGCGCTGATGTCATAACGCAGATGCCCCGGCGCAAGCTCCGACAATAACGTCACATCAACTCGTTTCAAACGCGGTTCATAGGTCAACAACGTGTGCTCAATCGTCGAGACCAAGCGCTGTGACGACGCAGGCAACCCTCGCAGAATGGTGTCAAGATCAGGCAGACCATAATCGGGCAGATGGGTGAGCGAACCAGCACGGCTATTAAGGATACGTTGCATATTGTCTAATACCGACAAAATTACCTGATCTTCTTCACTCACCTGATGCAACTCCAAACCGCAGTTAAAATTACCGAAAAGATTTTCATACAGAGAAGGTTTTTTCATTTACTCACTCCTTTTCAGACAACAAGGTCAAGCCGCTGGCATTGAGCTCGATAATACGAGGCCCATCCGGTAACAACTCATTGCGTTTTATGATCCGACGCCAAGTCCCCTTGGCTAAATCGGGGTTTCTGAACAGCCCCACCACCGCGACATATTTCGCCTGCGCCGCCATCGGTATATCAAGAGAAGCATGACCACCCGGTTTCACCACCACCTCCTGACTCGCCAGATAATCAGCGCTCAGCATCCGGTCGCCGTTATCCAACAAATCCGCATAATCCGCCTTTTCTATGGCTTTGTTATCCCGTAACTGATAAACCCGAACCAATGCCGGGACGGACAGCGCAACACTTTCTCCCGCGTCAGTATTGACCGCCGCCCGTGGAATAAAATCCAGATGCAACATTTTCACCTGCTTATGAAAAAGGGATCGGGCGGCCGCTGCCGTGCCATCAGTCACGGTCTGAGTCAAACCACAGCCTGTCAGCAGTAACGTTATCGCCGCTATCGTCGGCACAATTTTATAAAAAGGGATAGTTAACATAATCTCCTCCTTTGTCTTGATTACTGTCTGGCGGTATCCCCTGATAATCCCCCAAATTCACCGTAATCTTGTCAGGCAGTGCCGCCTGACGATCTTCAACTTTTAAACCTAATACCCCCGTCAGCCCTAACTGAACAGGCTGACCACCCAGTATCGGCGGCGGTAATATTCGGGTCGGCAGAGTCAGTTGCAATCTGGCTTGGTATCGCCAGCCCAGATAAACCCGCAATAACACCAAAAAATCGGCATGCAACTGCCCGCCCGGCAACCAACCCCGCGCTTCATTCGGGCATTCGGTATATAGCGCCAGCAATAACTGACTATTGATATCAATGCCCATTCTGCCTAGCACGGTACGCTGCGAGAGGGAGATTCGGTGAGTATCTGAAAGATTCGCCGGTTGCATTAGATGGATCTGCCGTGGGCAAGAAGGCGTCACCACGATCCGGGTTTGCGGCGCCAACAATGCCACCAGCGCCGATACGCCTTCAGCGGTTCGCGTTGGCAGGCGCATAACGCTGAGCAGCGCCAAAAAACGGGACATCGGCGTAGCAATATGTTGCTGACTACCCGGTATCCCTAAACCAATCAGCCCGAGCAGACATTGGGACGTTCTATCGGTTCCTCCGGTAGCAAACGTTGCCGGATAGGAGTATTTACGCCAGATACGGTAAAACTGGGTGAACATCCGGTGGTTAAAAATATCCAGAAAGGCTTCGATGGTTTCATTCCCTTCCCTTTGCTGAGCGATATCATTCAGGTAAGCGGTCGGCAACAAAGAATCCACTCCATACAACCCCATAAACGTTGTTCTGACCGTCGGTGGATACTCTGGATGTTCATTGTCAGTTTCTATCGCTTTCAGTTCACTGGGGGGAAATCCCAAACCGGGATGAGGCCGCAAACGTATCGCATCATCAGCCGGATTTTCCGTACTACCCATTGGCGGTCGATCAGGGACTGCAAGTTCAATAATCTGACAGAATTGGTAGAAATCGAGGGTTGAAATGTCCGATTCCAGCATTGCCATCAACCGGGAATGTTTTGACAGTGTTGTTCTTCCCATAACAGTCGTTCCCCCGTAGGTTGTAAAATCAGCGTAAGTCGGTTAAACAGATGAATATCGGTATACAAGGCAAAAAAGCGGCTGAGCATTTCACCAAACAAGCTGATATCACCGGTGCCTGCAAAGCCGTTGCTATCCAGCGTCACTTCGATGTGCACGCCTCGCCGCAAACATCCCTGTTCAAATCGCTCAATCAGCGAATGCTTCACTGCGACAATCGCCTCCAGCCGGCGATAGTTCATCTCATTATCGGTCCAGTCATACAGGGCTAACGTCCCGCGTAGCACTTCCGGGTTATCCATCATGCTAAGAAAATTAGAACCAAGATGGCTGAGCACTCGCCAGTGAAAACGGTCCCGATTGGGCGGATAGCAGGGTAATGTCGGTTCACACAGGTTACGTACCGTAAATTCAGCTAGTGGAGGATTAACGGCGATATCCAACAGCGAATCCTGCAATGCCCTACGAGGCAGTTGACCATTAGTGCCGGTCAGCGTGAGTGACAGAATCTCTTCTTGATACAGTTCTTCATCATCAAAATCCGCTCCACCCAGAATAATCCAGGTGTCACACAAACCTGACGGCCCTCGTTTCACACGGGTATGGTAGTAGCACTCCGGCGCATCATGGCGCAGCATGCCGCCTTTATGACGGAAACTACCGAACGGCACATACCGATGGCCCTCGCGTTTCGAAGAGGACACCTCATCCACGGAATAAACCTCGGTATGCCCGTCCTGAATACGGACCGGACACAGCAAATACTCAGTTTGCAATGGCGACAATTGCAGCGGATCGGATTCCAACCGAAACAGGTTAATCACCGGGGTACAGTGCAAGCGGATATGCTCGGCAGAAAATGGCAAATCAAAGGGCCAACTTTCACGCAGAACCACATCCAGCTCAAACCACGGCGTTCTCTCAGGGAGAGTCAACTTTTCCAACCCGCAGAGCGCAACAAACATAAACTTTTCACGGAAGGTGAAATACTCCAGCAGCAGTTGATAACCACTGAACGAACTTTCCCCTTTCGGCCATAACCGTTCCTCTTCCCCAAATCCCATTGGTGAGAATCGGCCGTCAAATGGCTGACGATCCGGCTGACCGGGTAAACGCAGGTAAAGTTGTTGCGTTTGCAGCGTAAACGCTCGATGTAACGCACAGGCCAGCGGGCTGTCGGCACTGAGATACAGCGGTAAACGGCTCAAATCAATTTGGTTCCAGTCCACCAGTGTCCCACAGCCAAAACGCAATCGAATAACAGAACGTCCATTCGGCTCCTCTTGCAAGGAAGCGTCGGTCAGCGCCAGAGGCAGCAACTGAACCGGCTGCGTCGTGGTATAACGACATTGGGTCTTGCTTGGGCCGATCGGTTGCGAGAGGATCTCAAAGCCCTTTTTCACCTGTACCGGACTTTTCAATCTTGCCCAATCCATCCCCAATTCAACAATGGAAAGGGACGGAATCGTGCGTAGGTAATGCGGCCACAACAAACTGACCAGCCCTTCCGTAAACTCCGGCAAATCATCATCCAGCTTCTCACGCAGACGCCCGATCATAAAGGCAAAGCCTTCAAACAGACGCTCCACAAAAGGATCGCGCATACCGATTTTATCCAGATTAAGCGCGGCCGCCCGGTCAGGATGAGCCTTAGCAAACTCTCTGCCCGCCTCACGTAAGTAGCGCATTTCTGCCTCATAATAGCGCAGGGTTAAATCATCCATAGGATGGTCCTCCAAAAGAATTATTAAAAAATACCGTTTCCCGTTCAGAATAAATAATAAGAAGGGAAGTAACATATTAGAGAAAAATAGCTATAGTCTGATATCACCTAAAAAAACAATGCCAGACATAACGACATTCTCTATTTTATTGCCAACGCAATCACGCAATAAGCAATTGATATTCAAAGGCAATATTTCATATCGAAATACCTTACCATTGATTTTTAAATTATTATCTCAACCAAAATGGCGACACAAAATGGTCATATAAATAAACAAACAACATGTTAGTGAAAAAGCCCACACCGGCAATCAAGATACTCATCAATAGAACGCCAGGAATCAAAAAAAACACAATTTTATATTTCCCCCATCCTCCACGTTTAATTATCCGACGAATGATAAGTATATACCCAATGGATTTCAAGATGCATCGCGACGGCAAGGGAGCGAATCCCCGGGAGCATAGATAACTATGTGACCGGGGTGAGTGAGTGCAGCCAACAAAGAGGCAACTTGAAAGATAACGGGTATATCAATAACCAATATTGCCGGACTAAACATCAATATATAAAGAAAAAAACCATTAGCGATAAAATCCAGAGCACATTGAACCTCCAATTAATTACTTAAAACACTATCACTTTATCACTATTCGAAAGCTCCCGGTCTTTTACGAAAAGTTTTCGTTATTGCCTCCCAAAACATGATCAATTCATCTTCGGTATATGGCGTTGCCGGTAACTGGTAATTCATTAATATAACACCAACACCGACGTTTTTATCATCCAATGCCATATCATTTGCAATAAAATCAAATCGATACCGAGGATTATTGTCAAAAGACTGTAGACCTACTGCTAACAACTCCTCCCCATAAATACCATTTATCTCTCTTTCCCCCTTTCTTATTATCTGGCCATAGTTAATGAACCAATCCCTCTCAATTTCACTAATACGTTCAAGTAAAATCCCTTCCCCTTTAAAGTCATTAATGATTGCAACACTAAATGTAAAATTACTATCCTGATTTCCTTGATAGACAAACAACATATTCTCTTTATCATTATCATGACCGGCAATAAAACCGTCAGGGATACAGATTCCTGCTTCTGTCGGAATATCGCTATCCTTTCTGCCACTGATTCTGGCAATTAGCCTTTGCATTTTGTCCAGAGTTTGAGACAGCATTTTATATTGGTTTTCATGCAATCCAGATTTTATATAACGGTCACGTGAATAGCTGTATTTATCATCTGATATTTCTGTAAACTTCATCTCTATCATAAAAGCAACCCCATTATCATATAAATGGGCTTCTAATATTCGGGAAAATCCGGGTTCGCTGATATTTTGATTTCTATCAAAAATCACGCCATATAAGTTTCCCTGGAGATGATGGGCCTTTTTTAAAAAGGGCAGATCTTTCAGATCGGTAGTTTTAGTCGTCCTTAATTTTTGCTCTCTTATCTCTATCCGCTGTTCAAATGCGGATAAATGCATACGCTTGGTTTCTATTTTTGCATCGCCAATATATATCTCATTATTGATGATGTTTTCAAATACTAAAGGAATATCAATCAGATAATGCCCGATACAACGCGTCGGCATATTAGTTAATATTTCAGTTTTCATTTCATTTTCCTTCTTAAGTTAAAACAGGATAATAATGGGCAGGGAAATATCACCGCCACAAGGCATAAATTGCTACGATAGTGAATAAAACCAATCATCTTCTTTTTACTGATATTTACCGCCTGCACTATTTTAACAACTGAATGTAAATCAGTATTCGTGCTTGTTTCTCTGTCTTCATCCTGATGGTTAATCCTTATATCCCTATAAGGGGTTTTATTTGAAGCGTATTATTGCCGTTTAAAAGCTCCGGGTCTTTTACGAAAAGTATTCGTTACCGCATCCCAAAACGTTATCAGTTCATTTTCACTGTACGGCGTTGCAGATAACCTGTCATTCCCTAGATCAATAGCAACAAAAGGGTTCTTATAATCCCCGGCAGTTTCATTAGCAATTAAACTAAATGCATATCCAGGAATTTTGGTTTCTGGTTCATCAACTTTTTTTATCGGAGCAGTTGTTAAAACTTCTTCCGTATAAGTGCCATTAATTTCCCGTTTCCCTTTTCTTATCATCTTAGCATGCACGGCCAAAAACATACCTTCCATTCCCCTCAGACGCTCTAATAGATGGTCTTTTTCTTGAAGATAATTTAGTATTTCAACACTGAAAGTAAAATGATCATCCTTATTTCTCTGATAGACAAAAGTGATTCTCTCTTTCTCATAACGGCTGCCAGCAATAAAACCATCAGGAATGCAAGTACCTGCCTCCGTGGGTATTTCCGTATCCTTTCTGCCACTGATTCTGGATAATAAATCCCTCATTTTCATCATCGTTCTATCTGTGGTATTCAATTTATCCTCAGAAAAACCAGCCTTGATATAACTTTCCCTATCACTCGCATACTTAGCATCAGACAAATCTGTTATCTTCATTATAATTTTAAATGCAACACCATTGTCGTATAAATGTGCTTCCAGCACCCGACCAAAACCGGGCTCATCAATATCTTCATTCCTATCGAAAATTACACCAGTTTGCTCCCCTTGTAAGCAATAGATTTTTTTCAAAAACGGCATATCTTTAGAGTCAATAGTTTTAGCCTCCTTTAGCTCCTGCTCTCTTAGCCGTATCCGCTGTTTAAATGCAGGTGGATATAAACGCTCGGTTTCTATTTGTGCATCACCGATAAATATCCCGTCATGAATAACATTGTCAAATCCAGCAGGAAGATCTATCAAATAACGGCCCACACAACGGGGCTGCATATTCGCTAACATTTCAGTTGTCACTTTTTTTTCCTTTTCAGTTAAAATCGGGTAATAAAATATAGGCATATACCACCACAAGGTACAAATAACCGCTAAAGTCAGTAAGGTCGTTTTCCTATTCAATTTTCACCGCCTGCACCATCTTCACAATTGAGCGTAAGGTGAATAACCGGGCAAACGTCTCTTTCGTCCCGTTTGCCTCTTTATATGCGCCTTCATGGTCGACTTCTGTTGCCAGCAAGCTGCGTAAATATCTGGCTGAAATACGGCCAGACTGTACCGGCACCGTCCCATCTCCCGGATCTTTGGGCGGCGCCAGCTTAAAAGTTTTCGCCGCAATATCCTGAAAAGAAGGGCCAACAGAAAACTGCACCATACGGCTTTTGCCCATCTCCAGGTTATAAGGATCGTATATCGGCCGATCAAATGTCAGGCCGGAATAATCTTCCGTTTTATTGTAATAATCCTTACTGGCTTCTTGCCAGGAGATAACTCCATAGGATAAATGTTTCTCGCTGGCGCCATAAAAGGCATAAGTATTCGAGTGATACTTACCAGTTAACTCTTCAATAAATGGCCTAACTTTTTTCCTTATAATATGTGTATAATTTTCCCAACTTTCATTATCTTTCCACTTATCTTTTTTATCCGGGTTTAAAAACCGGGTTTCACATAATCCCCACCAGCGCTCCTTTTCCAGATAAATTTCTTCATACGGATCTAATTTCGGCAATTTATGCGTCATTTTACCATCAGCGATATGTAACCAGCCTCTACCATACTCCTTTCCCGGCAGAAGCTGTAATGGGCCGGGAGACTGCGCCAGCACCGGAGTCATATCTTCACCATCGTAACCCACAACCAGTCCGGTCATGCCATCCTCACCGGTTTTCATCCTTTTATAGGTGGTCGGGGCCCCCGTATCAGGCATCACCCCATGCACAATGCCTAAAATTTTATCTTTGCCATTCAGCAGTTCTGAATAATAACGAGCAACCAGCCCTCCCATTGAATGAGTAACTAAAATCACCTTTTTAGTTGCACACCGTTTACCATAAAAAGCTAAAACCTCATCCACATATTGCTTCAACCTCTTGGCAGACGCCTTATTAGATTGCAACCAGTTATAGCCCATCACATGAACCGGGTAGAGAAAATCATAACTATGGTCAACCTCGGCCTCGGTCAGCGGCTCTTCCCCCCACTCCGCATTCAGGTTCATATCAACCATACGTTGCCGAAGGGTTTTTTTATCCTTCCCTGCCAGACAGTACTCAAAGGCCAGACGCTCATCATCCAACACCGCTTGAAGCCAGGGCAGGAAAGCGCCATAGCTCATATGGGCTATCTCCCCCCAACCGCGCTGCTTGCAAGTCTGGAATTTATTCTTCTCAGTGTGATCAGGCGTGATATCCCCGGAATCATCAACTTCTGTATTACTAGGATCTAGTGTATCTTTCCTATAAGAGGCTCCTCTGCACGTCCAAACTAAAACATCAAGATTCCATATCCCATTTAGCCGCCAGACCGACTTACCCTCTTTTGATTTTAAATTACTCCCCATCACCCCCGGCAGAAAAATCACCGGGATCACTTTAGTCGCATATTTCAAACACGTCGCCACCAGATTTTCTTCAATTCTGGCATTCGGCACGTTGTAATAAGGGAGGCCCAGTTCATCATATTCAGGATGAAGATAAATCTCATTTTCCTTCGGTTCACTCATCATTTACTCCTCATCTTTTATTTACAAGTGACCAACTTCCACCCTAACCTGTTTTTACCAGAGGGCTTTTTCCATTCTGTACGGTTGATCATCCGTTCGAATCAACGATATTTACACAGGCAACTCATCTCTGTCGCAATACATCAATGCATGAACAAGATGAGCGATTGCTGAATTTTCTTATCCTCCCGGCGGGTGCTTATAAAAATCAACTCTTTTTTTCAAAAAAATACGATTTTTAATGCATCCCCCCTTTGCACCGCCGATATAACAGCATATCGAATAAAATATTTAAGCTTCATGACAATAACATGACATTGATTGACAAAAGTAAACTGACATTGATTGCCATAAAATGAAGACGACCTGAATACGCTGTTATAATCATACCCCTATATAACAATGTCTATTTTCATTTTATTCAATAGATTACACCTATCTCAATCTCATTACTCCTTTTTAAATCTCATTCATCCCATCACGATAAAGAAGAATAACTCTCAGTCATGCCATGCAAATAATAAGATAGCCAATAACATCAATAAGACTGCATAGCAATATTCCCTCTTCACTGAGAAAAGTATAATCACAGATCTCCCCCATATAGCCAAATATCTTCATCGGAATATCTGTAGTGATATTTATCCTAACAGCGATTTCGTTAACGAAAACAGTTAACAATTACGCTATTTTCTGATTTATCCCCAACAGCATGCATTATTCCATTATCAGGTCATCATCATTCATCGCCGCTATTGCCGTATGATTACCCGGTTTCACCACAAAGATATTTTTCGGCAATTTAAATCCGCGCAGTTTTAATAATGCCAGCGGCCCTTCGCCCAGTTCTGTGCGCAAAATCCAGGTCAACGGTAAACCATCCGGGGCCGTAAATATCAGTCGGTAACGGCTTTCATCCAGCTTTTCCACTTTAGCCTGCGCCAACCAGCGGATCAGCCCCCAGTTCCCCTGATAATCACCGAATAACCTTGCCCCGGCATTGACACTGGTCCAGGTCAGCATCGCGCCCGGTTTATAGGTCTCTCCCGGCCAGCGAAAACTCTGCCAGCTTTCCATCTGGTTAAAATAACGCAGTTTCTGCCCGTCTATCGTCAGGTCGGTTTCCACCACATCCCACACCGCTCTGGCCCGCAGTTCAAACCGCAATCCCTGACTGCCATCGGCAAACAACAGGTCCGATAACTGGCTGAGCTGATTTATCGCCTTTAGAAAATTCGGGTTAATCTGCACGCCCTGACCATTCACTTCATCCACCACCCATTGGTTGCCTGCTTTATGCAGTATCCCGCCTAACTGACGTGTCAAAAACTGCTCTATCCGCCCCGAATCCGACCGAATAAATTGGCCCAACATCGGCAATGAAATTTCACTCTCGCCGCCGGCAAACGGATAACGGCCCGCAAAGGCCCGATTCCAGTTGTCCACTATCGCTCTCTGCCACTGGCTATTCAGATTCGCCGCCGCCGGTTTCAATACCCCCTGCCACGCCTGCGCTAACGGCTCGACAAACAACGTTTGACCAAAACCCCGCCATTGGCCGCCCAGACTGGCCGCTATCAGACGCCCGTAGCCCTGCGTATCCGTCAAATCAGTGCTTTTCCCTTCGAATACCGTCTTCGCCAGCGCATTCGCCATTGCCGGCGGGTCATCACTGTTGTTCATCTGTTGCAGTTTCAAACGCACTTCGGTTACACGAGTGAGAAAGGTTTGTAAATTCAAGGTGCTGTCGGTCTTCATTCCCCCGGCAACCTGATGTTCTCCCATCAGCGCCAGCAACGGCCCAAAGGTCTCATTCATCGGCCCATGCACGCCAGCCGTCTGTTGGTCAACCACCCCAGACGTTTTTTTATTCAACAACGTTTTGGCGGATTTCACCAACGAATCCGATAACGTCGGCCCCTGTTGCCCGGTCTCTCCCTGATAGGCCAGCGTGTTCATCAACGCAATCAGCGGAGACTGACGCCCATCCGCCATCAGGGTTAACTGGTCGATGACATCCGACAAGTTACGAGTTTTGTTCCAGCGCAGGCTGTTGAGAAAATCCTGCCACGCCCCGGCAAAATCGGTAAAGTAACGGGCGGTTAAACGGGCTTTCAGCTCCGCCGGCGATACCGCAGCCGAGACGGCCTGACGGTTATCACTCAGCACCCAGTCAATCGCCTCTTTACGTGAGGCCGCCGCCTCCGCTATCGCTTTTTGTATCCCGCCTTCCCACGCCTGACGGGTAAACATCCCCGGTATCACGTGAGAGGTGGTAAACAGCCGTTCAGCATCGGTGTCGCCGGTCATTTGTCTGAGTGTCAGGTCCGCATAATTTTTCTCTACTGATTGCAGCATCTGCTGGTAAAGCGCCGCTTCGGCATTGTGTTTACCTAGCTGGAGCAGCAACAACTGACGCACCTGTTTAACCAATGCCTTATCCGGGGTGATCCTCCATTCGGGATGCGCAGGCAGATTCTCCGCATAAAAACCCCACAAATCCCACGCCGTATCCAGCCAGACGCCGGGGGCGATACCGGCCCGCTCAGGTTCATTTTCATTCAGTATCCGGGTTAAAAATACGGCATCCACTTTTTCCGGCTGCGCCATCATCAGGTAGGCTTTTAACTGGTCATGACCGGCCTGCGCCCACTTAGCCCGCAACGGGCTGCCCGGCGGTAAATTCACCAGCGCGCTCAGTTTCGCATGCAGCACCGCGGCGGCTTTGTCCCGTATCAGGCGATTATTGGCCTGCGCATAATCGGGCAGCACTGTCGTCAATAGTTTCTGATTCTGACTCAAACCAAAACGCTCATACCACGGCACACCGTGTTCAGCCCGGTATTGCAGCCGATCCACCTCGTTACGCAGGTTTTTTAAGGCCATCAACTGGGCATCAGAACCTTCCGGGTGCGCTTTCAGGCCAGTGACCGCCGCCTGTACCACGGCTATCTGGTCACGGTTGGTGAAAAAGGAGAGCACCATGCCGGCACCCCATAACAAGCCCACCACCATCAGGCCGCGACAAACGGTTTGTGTACGGAGCATGCCAACCCGCCGGCCGTGAAAACGGCGACTGCCATCCAACACCCCCTGCCAGGCCGAATCGGGCAGCCAAATCTGCGGGAGACGAGTCGTCTGCGCCCTGAGCGGCAGACTGAACATCAGACCGCGCAGCGACACCACATCGCCATATTCCGCTAACCACGGCGTCAGGACCTGTTTCCAGTGCGCAATGCCCTGTTGCTTTAAGTTTGCTGACAAACGACAGAGAAAATCGTGGGCGGTCTTCTCCAGCAGTTGCTGCATCCCGCGTTCACGCAACGGGTCAACCAATTCTTGCAACTGTGTCGCCACGATATCCGGGGTACAGCGTTCAGGAAAAAAGCAGCCGACGGCCTGAGTAATACGGCCTTCCTGAGACCAGACGCTGTGACACACCTGCCACAGATAGACCGGAGCCTGCCAGCGCAACTGTTGGGCCTGTTTTTGCAACGTCCGCAGCGCTCTATCCATCCACACCGGTTGTGCGCTTTGGTGTTCGGTCAGCGCCCAGACAATGCCATTGAGCGGCCGGTAACGGCGCAAACGACGCAAGGCCATCAACTGAGCAGTATCCGGTTCCGCCTGCAAACTGCCGCCCCAGAGCAACAACGAGCGATACCCCTCCTGCCAATGTGCCGTAGTCAGCCCCGGCGCAATCGCTTCCACCTGCTCCGCTTCGCCCACCACCAGTAAAATGCGCACTTTATACCACCAGAACACCCCGTAACGCAGGCGCATGCGATCGCCTAAATCATTCAATATCAAAGCGGACTGGCTAGAGCGACCCGCTGTCCGCTCGATTTCAGGTCTGAGTTTTTTCTGATCTTTATTCTGCCGAATATGCCACCAGACAGCATTGCCAAATAAACCTATTAATAGGATCGGAAAAACTGTGGCGTAGGCATACCACGCGGATTTAAGCAGCCCCCGTTCCTCAAGTAATGTTTGATTTAAGTAGATCAACATGAGAAATATCCCGGCAAGGCTAAGGGTAATAAAAATATATCCTAAATAGCCATATTGGTGATGACGATTAACTTTCATTGATGTAATTCCTTAGTCATTAAATAGAGGCTGGCGCTGCCCTCAGGTAATTGACTGATAACGATCTGGTTGCTACCGGTCAGGCTAATTGCCTCAGTTAGCATGGCTGATGCCAAAAATATCGATAGCGGCCCCGGCGGACCAAAAGTATGATCGATTAAATGAACCGAATTTTCGGTGAAAAGATTAAACTCAGAGTCATGACTGTTAATAACCAGTTCAGTCAGAATATCATTCGAGATACCGGTTATCCAAAGGTGCCGCATGTTATTTTTATCAATACGGTTATATTCAAATAATATCTGTAAGTCTTTGATTATTTCTCCGGGTAATGAAGGTAATGTTCTTCCCATACCGGCAAGGACATTGAGTTTTTGCTGCGTGGCAAATTTTATCGACGAAAATAATTGAGCCGAAACAAATTCACTGTACGCTTTCTTATTGTTTGCAGCAGGCCAGCACTGGAATGCAATAACCATTATCAGCCCTTCAAAAGCCTCCTCATCGTATAATTTATCGATTTCATCTCGGTTTATTATTGATAAGGGGCTCATTTTCCACTGTTGATATATCGCAGACTCATAAGAAGCGTGATCGTCGGAAGCAATATAAATCTGGCGTAGAAGTAAACGATAACCCGGACACTGTTTTTCAAAATCCTGATCAATTTTAGCCAACAATTGCCGTCTATCGCTCGATGGCAAAGATAACGCCCGCCCTTGTTCAGGAAAAACAGGAATTTCTTTCGCATCACCTAATAGCGGCGCAATACCTTGTTGCTCAGGCGTCAGAATAATATTACCGATCACCGCCAGTTGTTTTCTGCTCCATTGCTGCCACTGGAAACGGGTTTCAGCACTGGCTTCTTCCCAAGCGTATGCTGCCGCACAATATTGCTCATAGCGATTTAATACCGCGCCAAATAACAGCAGCCACACCAGAAAGGACGGTAAGCTGCTATAAATCGCCGCGTGATAGAAATCGGTCGTGTCTTTTAGCACAGCGTAAATCAATGTGCCGATAATCAATATTAAAAGTAAAATGATAAACCATAATCGATAACGTAAAGGCGCCACGGCTTTAAGTTCCGGTATTTCAGGTATGGGCCAGCTCATAATAATAACTCGATATTATTCTGGAAAATGGCATCGAAAGCCGGGCAACAATAGTCATATATCGTCATTGAATGCATCCCCTGTTTCGCGTTTAAATAAAAAATCAGGCTACCGATTAATTTAACCGGTTTGTCTTTATCATAGAATGTTAAATCTGCCACGCTTACGATTCTACTTTGATCAGTGATATGACTGATAAACATAATTATCTCCTCATCCGTTTAGCCATATAAACCTATCCATACCATGAAGAAGATAAGGGAGCCACTCATTAATACAGCGGCAAAAATCAAGAATGACGCACGCCAGTATTTCTTATCTTTAATGCATTGCTTTATCCGACAAATGGCAGACACATCAAGCATCACAATTATCGGCCAAGTATATAATAATAGGAAAACATAGGCGAATAATACCAAGTCCCAAAAATCAAAACTAATCATATCGAACCCACTAACTGGTTATTTCTTTAAACATTTGGTTTCTCCTTACGCTGATGGTTAGCCCTTATATCCCTATAATGGGTTTTATTTGAAGCCTGTTATTGCCGTTTAAAAGCGCCGGGCCTTTTACGAAAAGAACTTGTTACCGCGTCCCAAAACGTTATCAGTTCATTTTCACTGTACGGCGTTGCAGATAACCGGTCATTTCTCAGATTAATTCTAACAAAAGGGTTCTTATAATCCCCGATTGTTTCATTGGCAATTAAAATAAATTCATATCCAGGAATTGTGGTTTCTGGTTCATCAATTTTTTTTGTCGAAGCGGTCGTTAAAACTTCCTCCGTATAAGTGCCATGAATTTCCCGTTTCCCTTTCCTTATTATCTTAGCATGCATGGCCAAAAACATACCTTCCATTCCCCTCAAACGCTCCAACAGATGGTCTTTCTCTTGAAGGTCATTCAATATTTCAACACTGAAAGTAAAATGATCACTTTCATTTCGCTTATAGACAAAAGTCATATTCTCTTGCTCATAACGGCTGCCGGTAATAAAACCATCAGGAATGCAGGTGCCTGCCTCCGTGGGTATTTCCGTATCTTTTCTGCCACTGATTCTGGATAATAAATCCCTCATTTCCATCATCGTTCTATCTGTGGTATTCAATTTATCCTCAGAAAAACCAGCCTTGATATAACTTTCCCTATCACTCGCATACTTAGCATCAGACAAATCTGTTATCTTCATTATAATTTTAAATGCAACACCATTGTCGTATAAATGTGCTTCCAGCACCCGGCCAAAACCGGGCTCATCAATATCTTCATTCCTATCGAAAATTACACCAGTTTGCTCCCCTTGTAAGCGATAGATTTTTTTCAAGAACGGCATATCTTTAGAATCAATAGTTTTAGCCTCCTTTAATTCCTGCTCTCTTAGCCGTATCCGCTGTTGAAATGCAAATGGATATAAACGCTCGGTTTTTATTTGTGAATCACCGATAAATATCCCATCATGAATAACATTGTCAAATCCAGCAGGAAGATCTATCAAATAACGGCCCACACAACGGGGCTGCATATTCGCTAACATTTCAGTTGTCACTTTCTTTTCCTTTTCAGTTAAAATTGGGTAATAAAATACCGGCATATACCACCACAAGGTACAAATAACCGCTAAAGTCAATAAGATCGTTTTCCTATTCAATTTTCACCGCCTGCACTGTTTTAATAACAGAACGTAAAATCGCTGTTCTCGTATCTGTTCGCTCTTCTCCACTTCGATTATTAACCCTTATATCCCTATAAGGGGTCTTATTTGAAATGTGTTATTGCCGTTTAAAAGCGCCGGGTCTTTTACGAAAAGAACTTGTTACCGCGTCCCAAAACGTTATCAGTTCATTTTCACTATACGGCGTTGCAGATAACCTGTCATTCATCAATTCGATATTAACAAAAGGATTTTTATAATCCCCAACCGTCTCATTTGCAACCAAATTAAATGCATATCCCGGGATTGTAACTTCCGGCTCATCGATGACTTTTGTCGGCATTTTTGCCAAAATTTCCTCCGTATAAGTGCCATGAATTTCCCGCTTCCCTTTCCTTATTAGCTTAGTATGCATAGCCAGTAATACACCTTCCATACTGGAAATACGATCTAACATATGGTCTTTCTCTTGAAGATCATTCAATATTTCAATACTAAAAGTAAAATGATCACTTTCATTTCGCTTATAGACAAAAGTCATATTCTCTTTCTCATCACGACTGCCGGTAATAAAACCATCAGGAA
>NZ_JAZGJN010000247.1:0-33932 GCF_038085095.1 Photorhabdus sp. P32
ATCATGAAACCATAAGTAAAAAATTAGAAACTGAAATTTATTTTGCCCATCCTTACTCGCCTTGGGAGAGAGGGATCAATGAGAATATCAATGGGTTAATCAGACAATACTTTCCAAAGGGAACTGATTTTAATGAAGTCTCTGATCAGGAAATAAATTTTGTGGTAAACCGATTAAATCATCGTCCCCGAAAAACACGGGGTGGGAAAACCCCGAATGAATTATTTAAGGGTATACGAACATATTTACTTCCAGATTAACGATGTTGCACTTATTATGTGAATCTACCATTGATTATAATTTCAATTTGTTATTTTTTCATTATGGATATATAAGCATCATGTATATATTAAGTACACCTTTAATTAGTGTGTCCCATTTTTCGCAGATTGGCCTGACAAGTGATAGTAAAAACTATTAGTATTGGGAAAATGATCACTTTAGTTTGAAAACTATTTTCAGGGAAATAGAAATGTTACATGTACTGGCATGGCCTGATCTGATTATTTGCATTTTTGTCGTTTTCTTTGCTTATCTGGTTTTTGGTATGGCCGGCTTTGGTTCTGCACTTATTGCCAGTCCAATTCTGGCGTTTTATATTCCTGTAGCGAAAATTGTTCCTATGCTTGCGTTGGTAGATTTAACCGCCGCAGTGATTAATATTACCAGAGAGGGTAAAAAATCAGAGTTTAGTGAGATCAAGTTAATTATTCCATTAATGGTTGCCGGTAGCTTGATTGGCGCCGCCATTTTGTTGATAACCCGACCTGATGTTTTAGTTCTGGTGTTGGGGTTATTTGTTGTTTTCTATTCAATTTATTCGTTATTTTTCAGTAAAACCTACCGTCAATTCCCTGTTAAGGCTGCCATTCCATTTGGGCTGAGTGGAGGTATTTTCAGTGCGTTATTTGGTAGTGGGGGTTTTCTTTATGCAATTTATCTAACCGGGCGGATATCAGATAAGGAAATTTTTAGGATCACTCAGACGACTTTAATTGGTTTCAGTACTCTGACGAGAGTGATTATTTTTGTTGTCATGGGTATTTATCTGGACACCTCATTTTTGTTATTGATACTGGTATTTATTCCAGCCATGTTGTTGGGAATCTATTTTGGGCGGCAGGTGACGCTGAAAATCTCCAGAGAAACATTCTTGAAGTTTATCAATGTCATTGTGCTGGTTTCGGGCTTAATGCTGATATATCGTTATATATTTACTCTTTAAAATAGTAACTAATCAGAATTAATATATTTAATATAATATCATTAATTTGTTGTTTTCAGTTTATTTCGTATTTATTCTCTTTATTTTTGCTGGATAGGCATCAATAAAATGAATAGTCGTGATTATAGAAATAATAAATTTTTTGCCATTTTTACTATTACCACGAGTGTCGCTGTTATTGGCATTGTCATTGGTTTGACGATCCCAATGATAGCGTTACGCTTGAATAGCCAAGGTATTGATGAGTTGTACATTGGTTTAATTTCTGCGGCTCCGGCATTGGGAGTTCTGTTGAGTGCTCCGGTCGTCCAGAAAATTGTATCTCTGGTAGGTAAAAAACGTGTCATGATGATTGCAACTGGGGTTTCTGCCGGCAGTTTGCTCCCTCTTTTGGGGTCATTGCCGATGGAATTGCTTTTTCCTCTGCGGCTAATTACTGGTGTTGCTAACGGCTTAATGATCTGTCTTGGTGAAACTTGGATTAATGAACTCTCTGAAGAGAATAAACGAGGTAGGGTACTGGCTGTTTATACGACGGTTTTTACTATCAGTCAGTTGCTTGGCCCTTCTATCATTGCTTTTTATGGTGTTGCAGATAAAACGCCGATACTGATTTGTACTCTGATCCATATCTTTTCTCTGGTGCTTTTTGTCATGGTAGATCAGAAGAAAGGCGATAAGTTGCCGAAACATAATGAGAAGCCCAACTTTTCTATTGTTCAATTTGTGAAGGTTGCTCCGGCGATCTGTGGTGGCGTGCTGTTCTTTTCTTTTTTCGACGGCACCATTCTTTCCATGTTACCTATCTACGGAATGAGTTGTGGGTATACCGAAGCGGTAGCTGCACTGATGATAAGTGTTGTTCTTGGTGGCGATGCATTGATGCAACTCCCGTTTGGTTGGCTGGCGGATCATATGAATCGTATGCGTTTGTACCAGATTTGTGGTGTAGCAACGCTTGGAGCAAGTGCGCTATTGCCACTTGCTATGGCACATCAATATCTTATCTGGCCTCTGTTGATTGTTTTAGGGGCAACTGCGGGGGCTATTTACACCATTGCATTGGTACAAATTGGTCAGTATTTTTCTGGGAGTGATCTGATAGTGGCTAATGCAGCGGCGGCTATGTTGTGGGGTATTGGGAGTTTGTTTGGGCCACTGCTTGCCGGTATAGCGAGTTCAGTGACGCCATCAGGTTTACCTATTCTTCTTATTATCATTGCGGCGCTGTTTCTGATTTCGACAATGGAGCTGCTTAATCCACAGACTGATAATGGCTGAGGTGTTCAGCCGGTAGTTGTGTAGGCGTAAAAGCTGGCTGTAAACAGCAGCCAGCGCTGAGTAAATCTTATTTATTTTCAATTCGTTAGTAAGTGGAATCCTAAGATTGAAACATTGCGATTAATTATCGTAAAAAGTTTAATCTCCAGAAGTTATTCTTTTGATGCTTGGTTAAATAATACGGTTAGCTATTGATTTCGACACTATGATTACTGGATAATCTTTCGCCTCAAATTCTCCCACTGTTTTCTATTCTGAAAGCCAAACGATTGCTTTTGTGATTTGTTGAACTGATTGGTGCAATGTTGTTGTGTTATTAAGCGAGGTAATCGTTTTCGTTTGATTAGAAAGTGGAAGAAGTACCATGAACATAATGCAGGGGAACGACATGTCTGGCACTCAGGCACCAGTTAAACGCAAACTGGATAAGTATTTTAAGTTGACTGAACGCGGCACAACGGTACGCCGTGAAATTCTGGCAGGACTTACAACTTTCTTGGCGATGGTTTACTCAGTCATCGTTGTACCAGGGATGTTAGGGCAGGCAGGGTTTCCCCATACTGCGGTCTTTATTGCGACTTGTTTGGTTGCCGGTTTTGGTTCTTTGTTAATGGGGCTATGGGTTAACTTGCCAATGGCAATTGGTTGTGCAATTTCGTTAACTGCATTTACCGCTTTTAGTTTGGTTTTAGGACAGCAAATCACTATTCCGGTGGTACTCGGCGCGGTATTTCTGATGGGGTGCTTGTTCACGGTGATTTCTGTTACCGGTATTCGTTCTTGGATTTTACGCAATATACCAATGGGTATTGCGCATGGTGCAGGGATTGGTATTGGGCTGTTTTTGTTACTGATTGCGTCAAACGGCGTTGGTCTGGTCATTAAGAACCCGTTGGAAGGTCTGCCTGTTGCTTTGGGATCGTTCACTTCTTTTCCGGTTGTGATGACTTTGCTTGGGCTGGCTGTGATTTTTGGCCTGGAAAAGTTGAAAGTCCCTGGCGGTGTACTGTTAGTAATCATTGTGATTTCTGTTATTGGGTTGATTTTTGATCCGGCAGTGAAATATCAAGGGTTTTTTAAGGTACCGAGTCTGGGAGATGATGGCTTGTCCCTGATTTTTAGCATGGATGTTATGGGAGCTTTGCAGCCAATTGTATTACCCAGTGTGTTGGCGCTGGTAATGACTGCGGTGTTTGATGCGACCGGTACCATCCGTGCGGTAGCAGGGCAGGGGAATCTGTTGGATAAAGGTGGACAGATTATTAATGGCAGTAAAGCGCTGACTGCCGATTCTGTTAGTAGTATTTTTGCCGGTACTATCGGAGCTTCTCCGGCTGCGGTATATATCGAATCAGCCGCGGGTACCGCAGCGGGTGGTAAAACAGGTTTAACCGCAACAGTTGTCGGTATCCTGTTCCTGTTAATTTTGTTCTTTTCTCCACTTTCATATCTTGTACCGGCGTATGCCACTGCGCCAGCGCTGATGTATGTTGGTCTACTGATGTTGAGTAATGTCAGAAAACTGGATTTCGATGATTTTGTTGGGGCGATGTCCGGTATGCTTTGTGCAGTCTTTATTGTTCTGACCTGCAATATTGTAACCGGTATTATGTTGGGCTTCAGTTCTTTGGTTGTTGGTCGTATCTGTTCCGGTGAATGGCGCCAATTGAATATCGGTACAGTGGTAATTACGGTCGCTTTAGTAGCATTTTATGCTGGTGATTGGGCTATTTGATTGATTAAAAAGTGCGTAAGGGGGGCACCCCGGCGCACTTTGCCGTTTCTTGCGATTACTTTTAAATTCTCAATTATTTCCCCCTCTATTTATCTGATTAGTTTACAATATTCTTGCAATTCTTTCGGATACGGCTCCGCGTGTATCTACCTTTTTCGATTGATTCAGTTACTTTAATATTAAGATTTATTCTCACTGTTTTTGTATTAACAGGAAGAAAAAGAGTTTCAATCTGTATACCAACGATTCTTAGGTAAATTGTAAGGGCAACATGGAAATATTCTTTACTATTCTGATCTTGATTTTGGTGGTTTCAGTTTCTGGCGTTCTGACTAAAGTGATTCCGTTCCGCATACCTCTGCCGTTAATGCAGATTGCAATGGGAGCGTTGCTGGCTTGGCCACACTTTGGCTTACATGTTACTTTTAATCCTGAGCTGTTTCTCGTTCTGCTAATTCCTCCTTTGTTATTTGTTGATGGCTGGAAAATGCCAACCAGAGAGTTTTTCCAGTACGGACGGGAAATTTTCATACTGATGCTGGTATTGGTGCTGGTGACTGTTGTCGGTATTGGTTATCTGATTTATTGGCTGATGCCAGGCATTCCGCTAATTGCTGCTTTTGCTCTTGCTGCGGTGTTATCGCCGACAGATGCGGTGGCTTTATCATCCATTGTTGGAAAAAGGCGCATGCCTAAGCGCATGATGAATGTGATGGAAGGGGAAGCGTTAATGAACGATGCTTCCGGCCTGGTAGCCTTAAAGTTCGCTGTAGCGATAGCAATGGGAACGATGGCATTTTCTGTTACTGATATGACCATAGAATTCTTCAAGGTTGCTATTGGCGGTTTGTTATCCGGTATTGCAGTAACCTGGTTGTACAGTAAATCTCTGCGTTTAATGAACCGTTGGAGCGGTGGCGATCCGGCAACCCAAATTGTTTTCATGTTGCTGCTGCCGTTTGCTTCTTATTTGATTGCGGAACATATTGGCGTTTCCGGTATTTTGGCTGCGGTTGCCGCGGGTATGACTATTAGTAAATCTGGGGTTATCCGTAATGCGCCATTAGCGATGCGTTTACGCGCTGATAGTGTCTGGTCAATGCTGGCGTTTGTGTTTAACGGCCTGGTATTTATCATGTTGGGCCTGCAACTACCGGGGATCTGGCAAACTTCCGTTGTACAGGCAGAAATTGATCCAACGGTTGAAACTTGGATGTTGTTCGCCGTGGTCGCAGTGATTTATGGGGCACTTTTATTACTGCGTTTCTGTTGGTTATGGCTGATGAAGAATATCAGCAAAGCCTTTATGAAAAAAAATCCACTGAATTTTGCGACTTATACCACCCGTGAATTATGGCTGGCATCTTTTGCAGGCGTTCGTGGCGCCATCACACTCGCTGGCGCACTGTCTGTTCCTCTGTTTCTGACGGATGGTACGCCGTTCCCGGCCCGTTATCAGCTTATCTTTATTGCTGCGGGGGTCATCCTGTTTTCGCTGTTAATTGGCGTTCTCTCTTTGCCATTCCTGTTACGGGGAATGCAAACTTGCGATAAAGAGGCTGATATCAGTGAGGTACGAATGGCGCGGGCAGCTATGGCGGAAGTGGCGATTGTCAGTATGAATAAGATGGAAGAGCGTCTTTCTGCGAGTCCCGAAGAGCAATTGGATGCTGAGGTTATTACTGAAGTTGCTTCCAGGGTAATTGGCTATTTGCGTCGCCGTACTGTGGGGCAGGATGAGATGGAACATAATCTGCTAGTGGAAGATTTGGAACGTCGTTTTCGTCTGACCGCATTAAGGGCGGAGCGCGGTGAGTTGTATCATCTGCGTGCAACCAGGAAAATCAGCAATGAGACACTTCAAACCTTGCTGCATGATTTGGATTTACTGGAAGCTTTGTTGGTACAGAAAGAGCACTGATATCCTGTAATTTGTTGGTTGTCACGACAATTTTGTCAGCCATGTTATTCAGCCTGATTGGTGGATATCTCGCCTGTCAGGTTGATGGTTGATTTGTGGCATTTGTTTTTCCACCATAGATTCATAGACATAGATTTATAGACATAGATTCATAAACATAGATACCGGAACCCCCTGACAATGATGAATAACATGTTGGTTCCGGCGGCATGGCTGGTAAAATTTACCATTGGTGGGGGTTTGGTTGCGGCGTTGTTCTAGGGTCATCAACGTTTAATTTTGCAATGCCTTTTACGAATGGCAGATTATTCATTGCGTGCTGGCGTGCGGAGTGGATAAATGCGTCAGTCTCAGGCTGATACTGTTCGCCTTCACGGACGGCAGCGTACAGCCTGCTCCATAAACCTTCTCCCAATGTTTTAGTTACCACTAATTCTTGCCTTTCAAATGTTTCAACAACCCAATGTGGTAGAGCCGCGATTCCCATACGGGCAGCGACCATTTGAATCAGTAATAGAGTGTTATCCACATTTTTCAATGTAGGAGCAACCCCCGCTGGTTGCAAGAAACGCCGCCAGATATCGAATCGATGACGCTGAACGGGGTAGATCATCAATGTTTCATCAATTAAATCTTTTGGCTGGATGTGTAATTTATTTGCCAGAGGATGATCCGGAGCGACAACCAGTTTGACTTCATAATCAAATAGCGGCGTGTAGTGCAAATGACTCTCCGGGAGAATATCTGATGTCAAAACGACATCCAATTCCCGTTGTAGTAGTGCAGGTTGTGGATCAAAAGTGACGCCGGATTTGAAATCCACATTGACTTGTGGCCAGGTTTCTCGGAAATGCTTGAGGGCCGGTGTCAGCCACTGAATGCAACTATGACATTCAATGGCGATACGTAGATTTGTCTGGCCCGGCTCTTTACATTCGCGCAGTGCATTTTGAACCAGAGGGAGCACTTGTTCTGCCAGTCGTAATAAAATTTCACCCTGTGGCGTGAAGCGAAGCGGTTGACTTTTACGAATGAACAACCGGAAGCCAAGGCGATGTTCAAGATCGCTGAACTGATGAGACAAAGCGGATTGTGTTTGATGCAGGTGATTGGCTGCTGCCGCTAATGAACCGCAATGACTCAATGATTGTAATGTTTTTAGGTGTTTTATTTCGATCATGAGAAACCTTCAGGATGATAATGAATAAATTGCGCTTGTGGTTTATACCTTACCTGTTGATTATGGATGTGTAAACATCTAGACGGCTAAAAATGACGGGATAATGAAATGACGATTATTAATCACACACTTGGCTTTCCACGTATAGGTTTGAAAAGAGAACTCAAAAAGGCTCAGGAAAACTATTGGGCAGGGAAAATTTCTCAGCAAGAATTATTGGAAACTGGCCGTGAGTTACGTGCCCGTCACTGGGAGCAACAGAAGCAGGCTGGTGTTGATTTAGTACCGGTTGGCGATTTCGCTTGGTATGATCATGTGCTAACCACCAGTTTACTACTCGGTAATGTGCCTCCACGTCACCAGAATCCAGATGGCACGATTGATCTAGATACACTATTCCGTATTGCTCGCGGTCGTGCGCCGACGGGTGAACCCGCCGCCGCCGCGGAAATGACTAAATGGTTTAATACTAACTACCATTATATCGTGCCAGAATTTCAGCAAGGGCAGGAATTTAAACTGAGTTGGACTCAGCTACTAGAAGAAGTGGATGAAGCGTTGGCTCTGGGTCATCAAGTGAAACCCGTTTTACTGGGGCCGGTGACTTACCTGTGGTTGGGTAAAGTGAAAGGTCAGGTATTTGATCGTCTCTCTTTATTGAAAGATATTCTTCCTGTTTATCAACAAGTATTAGCTGAGTTAGCTAGACGTGGTATCGAATGGGTGCAGATTGATGAGCCTGCGCTGGTACTGGAACTGCCAGCAGAGTGGTTAGCCGCTTATCCGGTTGCTTATCAGGCGCTTCAAGGGCAGGTTAAATTATTGCTGACTACCTATTTCGATAGCGTTGGTCACAATCTCGAAACGATCAAATCCTTGTCGGTACAAGGACTGCATGTGGATCTGGTTGCTGGTCAGGATGATATCGCGCAACTGAATGAGTCACTGCCAAAAGAGTGGGTGCTTTCCCTTGGTGTGATTAATGGTCGTAACGTATGGCGTGCGGATTTAACTGCCAAATATCAGTCGATTAAGCCATTGGTAGGTAGTCGTACACTGTGGATCGGTTCTTCCTGTTCTCTTCTACATAGTCCTATCGATCTGAGTGATGAGACTGCGCTTGATGCAGAGGTGAAAAGCTGGTTTGCGTTCGCATTGCAGAAATGTGAGGAGTTAGCCTTGCTGGCTGCGGCATTGAATCAGCCGGAAGGCGGTAAACAAGCGGAATTGGATGTTTACAGTGCGCCAATTCGAGCCCGTCGTGAATCTAAACGGGTGAATAATCAGTCGGTTACTGAGCGCCTTGCAGCAATTAATCCACAGGACAGTGAGCGTAATCTGCCATACCCACAGCGTGCAGAAATACAGCGTCAGCGCTATAACTTGCCATTGTGGCCGACAACAACAATTGGATCATTCCCGCAAACGACGGAAATCCGCGGCTTGCGTTTGGATTTCAAAAAAGGTCGGGTAGATGGCGCTAGCTATCGTACCAATATCTGTCAACATATTAAGCAGGCAATTAACGAACAAGAACGTTTGGGATTAGATGTATTGGTTCATGGCGAAGCTGAACGTAATGACATGGTGGAGTATTTCGGTGAACACCTCGACGGTTTTGTCTTTACGCAGAATGGTTGGGTTCAGAGCTATGGTTCCCGCTGCGTTAAGCCGCCAGTGATTATTGGTGACGTCAGCCGTCCAGAAGCGATCACTGTAGAATGGGCTAAATATGCTCAATCGCTGACGGAAAAACCCGTCAAAGGGATGTTAACCGGGCCAGTAACAATTCTCTGTTGGTCATTCCCAAGGGAAGATGTCAGCCGTGAGACGATTGCGAAGCAGATTGCATTGGCACTGCGTGATGAAGTGGACGATTTGCAAGAAGCGGGTATTGGTATCATCCAGATTGATGAGCCAGCATTGCGGGAAGGTTTACCACTGCGCCGGGAAGAGTGGCAGTCCTATCTTGATTGGGCGGTAGAAGCATTTAAATTGAATGCTGCAATTGCTAAAGATGACACGCAGATTCACACTCATATGTGTTATTGCGAGTTCAATGACATCATGCCTTCCATCGCAGCGTTAGATGCGGACGTGATTACTATTGAAACTTCCCGTTCGGATATGGAGCTGTTGGATTCATTCGAAAACTTCTCTTATCCGAATGAGATCGGGCCGGGTGTTTATGACATTCATTCACCTAACGTACCTAGTGTTGAGTGGATTGAAGCCCTGTTACGTAAAGCGGCTGATCGTATTCCGGTCGAACGCTTGTGGGTTAACCCGGATTGTGGTCTGAAAACCCGTGGTTGGACGGAAACTCGCCAGTCATTGGCAAACATGGTACAAGCGGCTAAACGCCTCCGTGAGTCAGTGAAATAACTCATCCCATAATTTGCCTGTCACTATTAATTGGTGATGGGCATTTTCCAAAAAATAATCTTTCTTTTGCAGTAACGCATAGTGATGCGGCTTCGCGCGGATCTTTTCTATTACCAAACTTTTAGTAACTTATATATGCCATATTGGTATTTGAAAAAATACATTTTATTAACAAAATAACCCTGGTAGTAACAAGATGGAAGCATTGTAATAGAAACTTAATAATTAAAGAGAGGATTATATGGATGTTAATAAGTTGCAAGGTAAGAAAAGTAGCTCTCGAAGAAATTTTTTAAAAAGTAGCGCTGCTATTACGGCGACTGCTGCACTTGCCCCGATGAGTTTAGCTCGTGCGGAAGCAAAGTTATCCCCACAAATTGGAATAGGCGTATGTACGCTTGCGCCAGAGCAGATATCAGGGCCGTATTTCCGCAATGACAAAATTGTAAGAAGGGATATTACCGATTCAGAATTAGGTATACCTTTTTTATTAAAAATTACTGTCATGGATAAAAAAACATGTAAACCGGTTGAGAGTTTATTTGTTGATATCTGGCATTGTAATAGTCGGGGAAAATATTCTGGTTGGAGTTATATCAGTCCTGATATAGAACCTAATGTTGATGGAATAGGTTCTAGCAATAGAACCGATGATAAAAATTTTCTAAGAGGAGCTCAACCATCTGATAAGAATGGGATAGTTAATTTTACGACTATTTATCCTGGGTTTTATGCGGGTAGAGCGACTCATATTCATATTGCTATCAGAAAGGTGAGCACAGATATAACTGATAAAGAGCACTTTGCTTTTGTTGGTCAAATGTATTTTCCAGAAGAAATTAACACAGAGGTTTATAAATATGATCTATATTCAAAACGGAGGGTAATCAGAACTCAAAATCATGAGGATAAATATTTTAAAGAGATGAATGGTCATCTTTCAGAAATAAAAATAACAAAAATAGATGAGTCTGATATTAATCGTGGGATACTGGGTGAGATAATTTTATCGATAGATTTGGAAAATATATCTAATTTCATAACTAAAGATGATTTATATTCTCATACGGTATGATCGATTTTGTGGAATAATCTAGATTTTAATATAATAACAGTCTAAATTATAAAGTAACCTATGTAAATAGTATACTGATAAATAATTTAATAAAGTATCAGATACTTGATATTTACATATGGATATTGTTCAGGCACAGAGAGGATTATCTTTTCTGGTTGATGGATATTATCAGTAGATCATATTTTCTGTGCCTGTCATTTTCTCAGAGAAAAGCTTTCAGTCTCGCAAGCAGAATGTCAAATTAATGCGTTGTGCCTCCATTAATGGCGATATCTTCACTGTTTTTTAATGCTTCATCGATAGCAATTTCCAGCGCGGTTATAACTGTTTCCAGGGCCATACTCGGAGTACCTGAATACCGAACTGCTTGTTCCGGCAGATAAGGAATATGGATGAATCCACCGCGTATCTCAGGATGGGTGCATGCTAAATGATGCAACAAGCCATACATGACATGATTACAGACGAAGGTGCCTGCGGTTTGTGAAATGGAGGCAGGGACTCCAGCATCATGCAAACCTTTGACTATCGCATTGATCGGTAACGTAGCGAAGTAGGCGGCAGGGCCTGTTGCGACTATGGGGGTATTGATAGGCTGATTGCCTTGATTATCAGGAATGCTAGCATCATTAATATTAATTGCCACGCGTTCCACGGTAATATTTGGTCTACCGCCTGCCTGTCCTACGGCAATGACCAGATCAGGCTGTACATCATCAATAGCAGCATACAGGCAAGCCAGAGAGACGTCGAACACACATGGAAGCTGACGCGCTTCAACGCGGGCTCCACATAATTCTCGTCCTTGTAATTGCTTAGCGGCTTCCCACGATGGATTAATTTTTTCTTTGTCGAAAGGATCGAAACCGGTAATTAAAACTGTTTTTTGGGTCGTCATAGATAGTGCCCTTATATGGTGGAAAGAGTCTAATATTCCCGTTATCTTTCAAGTTGTCTCTTTGTTGGCTGCACTCACTCACCCCAGTCACATAGTTATCTATGCTCCCGGGGATTCGCTCCCTTGCCGTCGCGATGCACCTTGAAATCCATAGGGTATATATCTAAACAATATGCATCCTATAAAAAGATAACTGTGATATTTATATTTGGTAATTGTTTTATTTTTGTTGAAAATATAATTGTAATATGTTGGTAAATAAGCAAGAAAAATTATTTATTAGTTATAAAAGTAAAATACAGTTAATTTTTTAATATGTTCATCATAAGAAAAAGTTATTTTAGGAATAGTTCAATTTATTGCGTTGTTGATTTATAAATGTTAGGAGAATGTTTTAATAACGACGGTGATTTATATTTGGTTAAGTTGATAGTTTATTGGAAATATTTTGTTTATGGCCGGGTTGTGAAACGATAAATTTTTCTTTGTGATGGGGTGGATATTAGCCCTTATTAACTCTTAGGGAGAAAATATTGCGATGAGATAATCCGTGATATATTTTTCTCGGTATGTTTGAAATATAAATATAATTAAATAATGGATGGTTTTTTCCATAATATGAACTTATTCAAGTTAGTTTATGGACGGAAGAAAACGCCCTGTTTTTTGCTCGTTTTATGGTTTTTGTGATTTTTATCACAAAATAATGTATGTTTTTCTTTTTTATATTACTTTGAAGTGACATTTATCACTAAAAGATGTCTAAATGCTCAATACAGTAAATTTCAACTAATTTCATTATAAATTCTTCTTGCTGAGGAGTCTGATATGTCTGATGTATTTCACTTAGGTCTGACCAAAAGCGACCTGCAAGGCGCAACTTTAGCTATTGTTCCGGGTGATCCGAAACGTGTGGAAAAAATCGCAAGATTGATGGATAACCCAGTGCATCTTGCTTCCTTACGTGAATTTACGTCATGGCGGGCAGAAATTGATGGTAAAGCTGTCATTGTGTGCTCTACGGGTATCGGCGGCCCATCAACCTCTATTGCTGTTGAAGAATTAGCGCAATTGGGTGTGCGTACTTTTTTACGTATCGGCACAACCGGCGCAATTCAGGAAAATATCAATGTTGGTGACGTGTTGGTCACTACTGCTGCTGTTCGTTTGGATGGCGCCAGCCTGCATTTTGCTCCGATGGAATTCCCGGCGGTTGCCGATTTTGAATGTACGACTGCTTTGTACGAAGCAGCAAAAGATTTGGGGGCAACGGTACATGTGGGGGTAACGGCCTCTTCCGATACTTTTTATCCCGGTCAGGAGCGTTACGATACCTATTCTGGCCGGGTTGTGAGCCGTTTCAAAGGTTCAATGGCTGAATGGCAGGCGATGGGGGTCATGAATTATGAAATGGAATCGGCAACGTTATTAACAATGTGTGCAAGCCAAGGGCTGCGTGCGGGTATGGTCGCTGGCGTTATTGTTAACCGTACTCAGCAGGAGATTCCTAATGTTGAATTACTTGAAAAAACAGAAAGTAACGCGTTGGGTATTGTAGTAGAAGCGGCTCGCCGTTTGTTGTAAATCATACTTCTGGGGCCGGAATATTCCGGCTCACTCTTATTTTAAAGAGAAATCTGTTAATGTTTTAATACCTAACAACTGATTAAACATCATCATGATCACAACATCTTTATTGCATCCATCAGTGCTTCCCCTCAATGGCGGGATTAATTTTCGTGATTTAGGCGGTAAAAAAGTAGCGAGTGGTGGAAAAATCAAATCAGGGTTGCTTTTCCGTTCTGGTTCTCTGGATCGCTTAACAGAAAAAGATCAATCTTTCCTGGTAAATAAAAATCTCTTTCAAATCATAGATTATCGTGATACTAGTGAGATAGCAGATAAGCCCGATTTGGTATGGAATGGCGCTAATTATCATCATGCTCCGGCCAATCCATTATCTGATGAAGTGAATGCGAATCTGGAAAAATTGACATCAGAGGTGTTGGAACAATTTGATCCGCAGACATTTATGTTCCGCCTTTATGAATTACTGCCTCTGAAAAATTCAGCCTATAAGACATTAGTTAAATTACTGCAACAACCGGAAAAAGGTGGGATAGTCCAGCATTGCGCGGTAGGTAAAGACAGAACCGGTGTAGGTTCTGCTTTGGTATTGTTTGCTCTGGGGGCTGATTTGAATACGGTAATGGAAGATTATTTAGTGACTCACTCTACTTTGGCTCCTTACCGTGAATATTTATTAAATGAGCATGCGAAAACCATGAGTGATGATGTAGTTGATAAATTCGCTTATGTTTATTCTGTGAGAGAAGAGTTTTTAATGACGGCATTAAACAGTATTAACCAACATTATGGCAGTGTAGATATATGGCTGGAAAAAGATCTTGGCCTTGATTGTGCTGCTCGTAAGAAATTACAAGGTTATTTCCTTGAATAAAAAGTTGGTTTAATTCTGGTTAATACAGAAATGGCTAAATTGAATGTGGTATTACCCGTTATCTTTCAAGTTGCCTCTTTGTTGGCTGCACTCGCTCACCCCAGTCACATAGTTCGCTATGCTCCCGGGGATTCTCTCCTTTGCCGTCGCGATGCATCTTGAAATCCATAGGGTATATTAATCAATACAGGAATATGAATTTGAGTCTTCATGAAATAGTTGATCTGGTAATCGCTTTTGTTAAAGCTCATGATACCTGGATCATGCCGATTGTTTTCTTACTCGCTTTTGGTGAATCTCTGGCTTTTTTCTCCTTGCTATTACCTGCAACAATCATATTGCTTGGATTAGGGGCATTAATAGGTGAAAGTGGTCTTAATTTCTGGCCAATTTGGTTGGCAGCCGCAGTAGGAGCTTTTTTGGGCGATTGGGTATCTTATATTGTTGGCGCCTATTTTAAGGGTGATGTTGGTAAAATTTGGCCGATTTCTCGTAAACCACAACTACTGACACGAGTACACCATTTCTTTGAACGTTGGGGTATTTGGAGTATTTTCTTTGGTCGATTCTTTGGGCCATTCCGTGCAATTGTGCCATTAGTCGCGGGTATTTGTGCCATGCCATTGCGTTACTTCCAGATAGCTAACATCTGTTCGGCACTTATCTGGTCTTTTGGCGTATTAGCTCCAGGAACATTTGGTTTGCAATGGTTAGTGCAATGGGTGAGTTAATTGGGAGCGGCTTCGCAGACTGAACCATCTGTATAAATCATTCTGGACATCTATACAGTGGCAATTTAGTTTATCTGGTCAAAGCATGAGATAGAGGAAGTACCAGTGGGTATCCAGTTGTTATATACGTTGATAGGTGCTCTTGGCGGCCTGTTGGGCGGTGGTATTCTTGTTTGGTTCTCCGTTCATCAACGTATTCAACAGCAAGAGCTGGAATTACGGCAATTGGACAGCCAGCTTGCCGTTGCCAATGAGAAACTGGAGCAATCCGCTTATTGGCGGGCTGAGTGTGAACAATTGAACCAGGAATTGCGGACTCAGAGAGAAGTTAATAGCGTGCAAGAATCTGAACTGCGGGAAGTGACGACACGTCTGGAAGAGAGTCGTCTCGCGGCTGAAGAGAAACAGCGGTTGCTGATCAACAGTGAACTACGTTTGAATACTCAATTTGAGAATTTGGCTAATCGTATTTTTGAACAAACGGGGCGCCGTACTGATGAACAAAATCGGCAGAGCCTCAATACTCTTTTAGCGCCATTTCGTGAACAACTTGATGGCCTACACCGGCAAGTTCAAGAGAGTTTTGGTCAGGAAGCCCGTGAACGTCATACTTTGGCACATGAAATCCGTAGCTTACAGCAATTGAATGTCCAGATGGCGCAGGAAGCCATCAATCTGACAAATGCCCTCAAAGGTAATAATAAAATTCAGGGAGATTGGGGAGAAGTCGTGTTATCCCGTATTCTGGAAGCCTCTGGTTTACGAGAAGGGCGTGAGTTTTGTACTCAGGTAAATATCAAGGTAGAGGGTAACCGCCGTTTCCAACCCGATGTTATTGTTCATTTGCCGCAAGGGAAAGATGTGGTCATTGATGCCAAAATGTCGCTGGTCGCTTATGAGCGTTATTTTAACAGTGGCGATCGGCATCAGCAGGAGTTAGCCCTTCAAGAACATATTGATTCAATTAAAGGTCATATTCGTGGTTTGAGCCGCAAAGATTACCAACAGTTGCCTGGGCTGAAATCGTTGGACTATGTATTGATGTTTATTCCGGTTGAACCCGCTTATCTGGTTGCGCTTAACAGGGCGCCTGAGCTGCTTGATGAAGCACTTAAACACAATATTATGTTAGTTAGTCCATCAACATTGTTAGTTGCTGTACGTACTATTAATAACTTGTGGCGCTATGAATATCAAAGCCAGAATGCGCGTTTAATCGCAGATAAGGCCGCTCGTATGTACGATAAAATGCGCTTGTTTGTCGAGGATATGCAAGGTTTGGGGCAAAGCTTGGATAAGGCCCAACTTAATTACCGACAGGCAATGAAAAAGCTAACTGAGGGGCGTGGCAACCTGATAAGTCAGGCAGAGAGTTTTCGTAATTTGGGTGTTGAGGTAAAACGTCCTATTGATCCTGAACTGGTTGATAAGGCCAGCCAACCATTCTGTGCTAATGATTAATACTAGGATGGGGTTTTATCTGAAAGGCTGATACACTTTTTATAACGCTTTGAATAAAAAATGGGCAAATGACATGGTAGACCAAACGAAACAAACCACACATTTTGGTTTCCGTACTGTAGCAAAGGATGCAAAAGCAGGCATGGTGGCTGAAGTGTTTCATTCTGTTGCGGCAAAATACGATTTAATGAATGATTTAATGTCGTTTGGCATCCATCGTATCTGGAAGCGTGTGGCTATTGATGCCAGTGGTGTGCGCCGAGGTCAGAAGATACTTGATTTAGCTGGCGGTACCGGAGATCTGACCGCTAAATTTTCCCGTATAGTTGGCGAAAAAGGCGAAGTTGTTCTTGCTGATATCAATGAATCTATGCTGAAGGTTGGGCGTGAGAAATTACGCGATGCTGGTGTTGTTGGTAATGTCAGCTATGTGCAGGCCAATGCGGAAGCGTTGCCTTTCCCTGATAACTATTTTAATTGCATCACTATCTCTTTTGGTTTGCGCAATGTTACCGAAAAAGAAAAAGCCCTGCGTTCTATGTTTCGGGTGTTGAAGCCGGGTGGACGTTTATTGGTACTTGAATTTTCTAAACCTTTGTTCACTCCGTTAAGCAAAGCGTATGATGCTTATTCTTTCCATGTGCTGCCAAAAATTGGTCAGGTTTTTGTGCAGGATGCTGACAGTTATCGTTATCTGGCGGAATCCATCCGTATGCATCCTGATCAGGAAACGCTTAAAACGATGATGGAAGAGGCCGGTTTTGAACAGGTGACTTATACCAATATGACTGGCGGCATTGTTGCACTACACAGAGGTTTTAAATTCTGAGATGGAAAGACCATCACTGAGTACAGCTATTAATTCCACACTTACGCCGGTTTTAACCGCAGTGATGGAAACATCGTTGAATTACCTGTTGTACCGTGAACCCGTGTTAAGGCCAGCCCGTATGCGGCTGGTAGACAAAGTTTTGTCGATCGAATTGAAAGAAATGAATACACCACTGACATTGGTGTTCAGTGAGAAACAGGTAGACGTATTAAGCCAATGGGGCGAATCTGCCGATTGCACGGTTAAAACTCACTTTTCTGCTTTGCTTAAACTACGGGATCGTCAACAAATTTCCAAATTGCTCAATAGCGGTGAAATGGTTATTGAAGGGGATATGCAGGTTGTTCAGCAATGGTCTGCTTTGTTAGATATGGTTGAATGGGATTTGGCCCATTATCTTTCTCCTTATTTCGGGGATATCGCTGCCGAAAGTGTTAGTCAAGTCCTTAAAAAAGGATTTCAGTTTGTTTCCGGTTCAATGGAATGCCAGAAAAATTATTTGGCGGAAGCGTTAACGGAAGAATGGAAACTAGCCCCAAATCAGCTTGAAGTGGCTTATTTCAGTGAAGAAGTTAGCATGTTGGCTAAAGATATCGAGCAAATAGAACAACGATTGGCAGTATTAGAGGGAAAATATGACTCCAGGTGAATTAAGGCGCCTTTATTTTATCATACGGGTTTTCCTTTCTTACGGATTGGATGAACTAATTCCTCGGATTCGTTTAACCTGGCCTCTTCGTTTTGGGCGTTATTTATTGTTCTGGATACCGAATAGACATAAAGATAAATCACTGGGAGAGAGACTGCGGCTTGCTTTACAGGAATTAGGGCCTGTTTGGATTAAATTTGGACAGATGCTTTCAACGCGGCGTGATCTGTTTCCTCCAGCAATAGCGGATCAATTGGCGTTGTTACAAGACCGGGTGGCCTCTTTTGATGGTACTCTGGCGCGTCAATATATTGAAACTGCTTTAGGAGGACCACTGGAAACCTGGTTTGATGATTTTGAACCTGTTGCTCTGGCCTCTGCTTCAATTGCTCAGGTCCATACTGCTCGATTAAAAGAGAATGGACAGGAAATCGTTATCAAAGTCATTCGTCCTGATATTCTGCCGATTATCAAAGCGGATATCCGGTTAATGTACCGTCTGGCTAATTGGGTACCGATGTTATTACCCGATGGACGCCGTTTACGTCCTCGTGAAGTTGTGCGGGAATATGAGAAGACGTTAATTGATGAACTGAATTTGCTGCGTGAAGCGGCTAATGCAATTCAACTCCGTCGTAATTTTGAAAATAGTTCAACGCTTTATGTACCAGAAATTTATGCTGATTATTGCCGTGAAAATGTTCTGGTGATGGAGCGAGTTTATGGTATCCCTGTTTCTGATATTGAAGCATTAGAAGCGCAGAATACCAACATGAAATTGCTGGCTGAACGGGGAGTACAGGTCTTTTTTACGCAGGTTTTTCGCGATAGCTTCTTCCATGCGGACATGCATCCGGGAAATATTTTTGTCAGCTATGAGCATCCTGAAGATCCGTTTTATATTGGTATTGATTACGGTATTGTTGGTTCTCTTAATAAAGATGACAAACGTTATTTGGCTGAGAATTTTATTGCTTTCTTTAATCGTGATTATCGGAAAGTTGCTGAACTTCATGTGGATTCAGGCTGGGTTCCAAGTGATACCAATGTTGAAGATTTTGAGTTTGCAATCCGTACAGTTTGTGAGCCAATCTTTGAGAAGCCACTTGCTGAAATTTCATTTGGTCATGTACTTCTGAATCTGTTTAATACTGCACGTCGTTTTAATATGGCAGTGCAGCCCCAGTTAGTGCTTCTACAAAAGACGCTTTTGTATGTAGAAGGATTAGGACGACAGCTTTATCCACAGCTTGATTTGTGGAAAACAGCAAAACCGTTTCTGGAGGAGTGGTTGCATAGTCAGGTTGGATTGCCTGCTGTTATCCGGGCGTTAAAAGAAAAGGCGCCTTATTGGGCAGAAAAGTTGCCAGAACTACCTGAATTAGTGTATGACAGTCTTCAGCAGCATAAACATTTGCAGGTGAGTATCGAGAAGCTGTCAGAGCATTTAAAAGGGCAACAGATAAAACAGCGGCAGTCGCAGTATTTACTGGGTGTTGGTGCGACATTGTTTCTCTGCGGAAGCTTGTTTTTGTTGTCTGGCTTGGTAAATATTCCTTGGTTGTTTATAGGTGCGGGTACCGTTTCGTGGTTGTTTGGCTGGTGTCGGCTGAGTAAAATTGAGTAAAATTTGTTTTAAGACAAGTTTTTTTGAAGGTCGGTTATAGCTCGTCGTATGTATAATGAGCTATTAAAATAATTCCTGTTAAATAGAGGTAAATCAGAATGGGCGGTATAAGCATTTGGCAATTACTTATCATTGCGGTCATTGTGGTGCTGCTGTTCGGCACGAATAAACTCCGTACTTTAGGTTCTGATCTTGGGGCATCTATTAAAGGTTTTAAAAAGGCGATAGGGGATGATAATCAGCCTCAACAGGCTCAAAAAACCAGTAGTGATGCCGATTTTGAAACCAAAAACATTACTGAAAAACAATCTGTAGCTCAATCTGAAACATCTGAGAGCAAAAACAAAGAGCAGGTATAAACCGTGTTTGACATTGGTTTTAGTGAGCTGCTGCTGGTTATGGTCATTGGCTTGGTGGTTTTGGGGCCAGAACGGCTACCGGTGGCAGTAAAAACAGTTGCTGGTTGGATCAGGGCACTGCGCTCTTTAGCTGCTAACGTCCAAAATGAGCTGGCTCAAGAGCTGAAATTGCAGGAGCTCCAGGAAAGCCTGAAAAAAGTTCAAGAAGAAGCGGGGTTGCAGAATTTATCCCCGGAACTGAAAGCTTCGATGGATGAGCTAAAAGAAGCTGCTGAGTCTTTGAAAAAAGCATACCAAAATGAACCTGATGCGGGGAGTATGAAAGCATCGGAAATAAATGAGGTAGCACAAAAGCCGGCAGCGTCTCAGGTTGCGATTTCATCTGAGCCTTCTGCTCCAGTGGGTGATCAAGCGGTTTCTGCAACGAAGAAAAAAACTTCTGATTAAGTTAATGGTGAACACTAAAACATGGCTGTTGATGATACCCAACCACTTATCAGTCACCTTATTGAATTGCGTAAGCGAATTCTAAACAGTTTACTTACTGTATTAGTGGTTTTTTTAGCATTGGTTTATTTTTCTAACGACATCTATCAGATGATCTCTGCGCCTTTGATTAAGCAGTTGCCTCAAGGCGCCAGTATGATAGCGACAGATGTTGCTTCTCCCTTTTTTACGCCAATAAAACTGACCATTATGGTGTCGATATTCGTATCTGCGCCTATGGTTCTCTATCAGGTATGGGCATTTATTGCACCTGCGTTATATAAACATGAACGCCGTTTGATGATCCCTCTGCTGGTTTCCAGTAGCCTGTTGTTTTATTTAGGGATGGCGTTTGCTTATTTTGTTGTATTTCCGATTGCTTTTGGATTCTTTGCTAAAACGGCGCCGGAAGGGGTGCTGATTGCAACGGATATCAGCAACTACTTAAGCTTTGTCATGGCACTGTTTATGGCTTTTGGCGTCTCTTTTGAAGTCCCCGTTGCCATTATTTTATTATGTTGGAGCGGGGTAGTTACCCCCGAGTCCTTGAAGAAAAAGCGTCCGTATATTTTGGTCGGTGCTTTTGTTGTTGGCATGTTGTTAACGCCGCCGGATGTTTTCTCGCAAACCTTGCTGGCTATTCCTATGTATTTGCTGTTTGAACTGGGGATTTTGCTCTCCCGTTTTTATACCAGACAGCGGAAATTGGGGGATCGTTCAGAGGAAGATGAGCAGGATGCGTCAGAAGCGAATGCGGAAAAGTGATAAGAGTAATCTTAACATGTTGTTCTGTAGTGCTAAGATAATGAGCACGAGGCGATAGCATATAAATTAACCCAGCGCGAGTGCGCTGGGTTTGCGTTAGGAGAGCTATATGAGCTATGCATTTCCAGGAACTTTCCCTGGTCGACGTATGCGCCGGTTGCGCTGTCATGATTTTTCCCGCCGTCTGGTTGCTGAAAACCAATTAACTGTTAATGACTTAATCTATCCTGTATTTGTGATGGAAGGCACTAATCGTCGTCAAGAAGTGCCTTCTATGCCCGGTGTGTATCGTCTGACGATGGATCTTTTGCTAAAAGAGGCTGAAGAGATTGCTCGATTGGGGATTCCTGTATTGTCTTTGTTCCCTGTTATTGAAGCAGATAAAAAATCTTTGGGTGCGGAAGAAGCTTATAACCCTGATGGGTTGATTCAGCGTACGGTTCGTGCGTTAAAAGATGCCGTTCCTGAATTAGGGTTGCTAACTGATGTGGCATTAGATCCATTCACGACACATGGTCAGGATGGAATTATTGATCAGGATGGTTATGTGATGAATGATATAACCAAAGAGATCTTGGTCAAACAGGCATTGTCACATGCAGAGGCAGGTGCAGAGATTATTGCCCCGAGCGATATGATGGATGGGCGTATTGGTGCAATCCGTGAATTGTTTGAAGCGGAAAGACATGTAAATACTCAAATTATGGCTTACTCGGCAAAGTATGCTTCTAGTTATTATGGCCCATTCCGTGATGCAATCGGTTCAAATCGTAATCTGAAAGGGGGCAATAAAAAAACCTATCAAATGGACCCTGCGAATAGTGATGAAGCATTGCAGGAGATTGCTCAGGATTTGCAGGAAGGCGCTGATACGGTAATGGTAAAACCGGGCATGCCTTACTTGGATGTTATCCGTAGGGTAAAAGACACATTCGGTGTACCGACCTTTGCTTATCAAGTATCTGGCGAATATGCTATGCATATGGCTGCTATTCAGAATGGTTGGTTACAGGAAGAAGTCATTATAGAGTCTCTGTTATGCTTCAAGCGCGCAGGAGCAGATGGCGTACTGACCTATTTTGCAAAACGAGTTGCTCAACAGTTAAATAAATAGAAATACTAAGGTTTGATCAAAACGGGCAGAATGTAAGTTTTGCCCGTTTTTTGTTTGGTTAAATTTTCACAAACTGTTTATTATCAAGCGCCTTAGGTAATTGTTTATTTAGAATATTAAGTAACAGAATAGAACGGGTTTCTCCATCTGGTTCATTGTAGATAGCTTGCAATCCTTCAAAAATTCCTTCGGTGATTAATACGGTATCACCAGCCACAGGTGTATCTGGTGATACATATTCTTGCTCAGTTGCGGAGACGATGTCTTTAATCAGCGTTTCCGGTACGATAGCAGGATGCACGCCAAAACGGACAAAATGGCTAACGCCGCGTGTTGAATTGATCGTTGTAGTATGAATAACTTCAGGATCAAACTGAACAAACAGATAATTAGGAAAAAGTGGCTCTATATTCACAGTACGTTTACCACGGGTTATTTTTTCAATTCTCGCGGTAGGAGTCAGGCAAGCAACATCCTGTCGTTCCAGATTTTCTATTGCTCGTAAAATTTGCCCACGTTTACAGTAGATGAGGTACCAGTTTTCCATCTTTATTTAACCTTGATCCAATGACTATTAAGCATAGCAAAATAGAAAAGGGCATTACAGGCATTATCTTAGTGATAATTGTTTAATGATACATATTTATTGTAATGGCGTGTCCGATGTTTTTCAGTAAAAAAGCGATGAATAATATCTTGGTAAGTGGCGGATAAAGTAATTAATATAAAATTGGTTGTTATTTGTTCGGTCAATATTAATAAAAGAAAGATATCAGTATTTCTATTGAATAATTGCAAAATTTGATAGCTATTTAGTCATCATTGGGAAATCCGTGGTAAGCGATTGGCTGTATTTTGTGCGATGAATCCAGAGGTAGAGATAGTGTGGCGTTATTTCTGTGGCGAGAGTGGAGACATCAAGATGTTCCAATACGGTAAATATTTTTCTGAGTAACTTGATGCTCAAATATTAATTTATTGGGGGTCATTTCGTGGTATTTGACTTTGAGGTCGCAAGGTTGAATTAAACCCGTTGCTTTTTAGTAAGTTATTGGTTTAATTTGTAGTCTTCTGAAAAAAACACAAAAAAGCTGAGTGGGATGGCTTATAATGTTTTCCCCCTTAAAACCCGGCATAAATGAATAGTATGAAATACCGTGACTTAAGAGATTTTCTAACCTTATTGGAGCATAAAGGTGAGTTGAAACGCATCAGCTTTGAAGTTGATCCTTATTTGGAGATGACTGAGATTGCAGATCGTACCCTTCGCGCTGGTGGGCCTGCCTTGTTGTTTGAAAATCCCAAAGGTTATTCGATGCCTGTATTGTGTAATTTGTTCGGTACTGCTGAACGTGTTGCTATGGGGATGGGGCAGAAAGATGTTAAAGCTTTGCATGATGTAGGTAAGCTGCTAGCTTTTTTGAAAGAACCCGATCCTCCGAAAGGTTTTCGTGATTTACTGGATAAGTTACCGAAATTTAAGCAAGTCCTTAATATGCCGACTAAACGGCTTAATACTGCGCCTTGTCAGGAACATGTTTCGGTTGGTGATGATGTAGATTTAACTCGTATTCCTATCATGCACTGTTGGCCAGAGGACGCTGCACCATTGATTACTTGGGGGCTGACAGTAACTCGTGGCCCGAATAAAGAGCGGCAAAATCTTGGTATCTATCGCCAGCAAGTACTGGGTAAAAATAAACTCATTATGCGCTGGTTATCTCATCGTGGTGGTGCGCTTGATTTTCAGGAATGGTGTCAGGCACATCCAGGAGAACGTTTCCCAGTGGCTGTTGCCTTGGGTGCTGATCCTGCGACAATATTGGGGGCTGTGACGCCAGTTCCTGACACATTATCGGAATATGCATTTGCTGGGTTATTAAGAGGATATAAAACAGAAGTTGTGAAATGTCTTTCAAGTAACTTGGAAGTACCAGCAAGTGCTGAGATCGTATTGGAAGGGTATATTGAGCCTGGCGAGTTAGCTCCAGAAGGGCCATATGGTGATCATACGGGCTATTATAATGAAGTCGATATGTTCCCGGTGTTCACTGTGACACATATTACTCAGCGTCATGATGCTATTTATCATTCGACTTATACTGGTCGCCCGCCAGATGAACCTGCTGTGTTAGGGGTTGCATTGAATGAAGTGCTGGTACCGATTTTACAAAAACAGTTTCCTGAAATTGTCGATTTTTATCTGCCTCCTGAAGGTTGTTCCTATCGTCTCGCCGTCGTGACTATGAAGAAACAATATCCGGGTCATGCCAAGCGGGTCATGATGGGGGTTTGGTCGTATCTACGGCAATTTATGTATACGAAGTTTGTTATTGTTTGTGATGATGATATTAATGCTAGAGACTGGAACGATGTGATTTGGGCAATCACTACGCGAATGGACCCGGCAAGAGATACAGTGTTAATGGAGAATACTCCGATAGATTATCTCGATTTTGCGTCGCCAGTTTCAGGATTAGGTTCGAAAATGGGAATGGATGCAACGAATAAATGGCCGGGAGAGACGCAGAGAGAATGGGGACGCCCTATTGTGATGAGTGAAGAAGTGCGTACCCGCGTCGACAAAATCTGGGATGAATTAGGTATTTTAGGACCATAAGAGGGAACGCATGACAACACTGAGCTGTAAAGTAACCTCTGTAGAGGCTATTACTGATACGGTTTATCGGGTACGGTTACTTCCCGATTCTCCGTTCTCATTCCGCGCCGGTCAGTATCTGATGGTGGTAATGAGTGAGAGAGATAAACGTCCGTTTTCAATGGCATCAACGCCTTCAGAAAAGGAGTTTATTGAATTACATATTGGTGCTTCTGAACTAAATTTGTATGCAATGGCTGTGATGGATAGAATTCTGGATCAGAAAGTGATCAATATTGATATCCCTCATGGTAAAGCCTGGTTCCGTCAAAGCAGTGCTAATCCGCTGTTATTAATTGCAGGCGGCACGGGGTTTTCTTACACCCGTTCTATATTGCTGACAGCGTTGGAAGAACAACCTGGACGCCAGATCTCTATGTATTGGGGGGGCAGAGAATCACAACATTTATATGATCTTGCTGAATTACAGTTACTTACAGAACGCTATCCTAATTTGAAGGTTATTCCAGTTGTTGAACAGTCAGAGAATGGTTGGTGTGGACGTACAGGAACAGTGCTTAAAGCAGTACTAGAAGATTTTGGTAGTTTGACCAATTATGATATTTACATTGCAGGGCGATTTGAAATGGCAAAAATTGCTCGTGAACGCTTTTGTGGCGAGCGTGATGCTTCTGCTGACAACATGTATGGTGATGCTTTTGAATTCATTTAAAATAATAATAAAAAAAACCCGCCCCTGACAGGCGGGAATTACGGCAACAACGACTCAGTTATAATAATTCTTATATACCCTTTATCTTTCAAACTGCTGCTTTGTTGGCTGCTTTCACTCACCCCAGTCACATAGTTATCTATGCTCCTGGGGATTCGTTCACTTGCCGCCGCGCTGCAACTCGAAATCTATTAGGTATAGATAAGTTCTTAATCCATTCTTTCTATAATGGTGGCGATACCTTGGCCTAAACCGATACACATGGTTGCCAGGCCAAACTGAACATCGCGGCGTTCCATTAAGTTCAACAACGTTGTTGTGATGCGAGCGCCTGAGCAGCCTAAAGGATGACCGAGAGCAATTGCGCCGCCATTCAGGTTAACTTTGTCATCCATACTATCCAGCAAATTCAGACCTTTCAGGCAGGCAAGTGACTGAGCAGCAAATGCTTCGTTTAGTTCAATCACGCCGATATCACCCAGTTCTAAACCTGCTTTCTTGAGCGCCATTTGTGTAGCAGGGACCGGGCCATACCCCATAATGGAAGGATCGCAACCAACCGCTGCCATAGAACGGATGCGGGCACGAGGTTTCAGCCCCAGATTCTTGGCATAACTTTCACTGGTTATCAACATTGCAGACGCACCATCGGATAAAGCAGAGGAGCTGCCTGCTGTGACTGAGCCTGTTACTGGATTGAATACAGGACGCAGTGCGGCTAGATCTTTCAGATTAGCATCCGCGCGGATCACCTCATCATAATCAAATAGCTTCAATATGCCATCGGCATCGTGACCATAAATTGCTGATAGCTCATTGGAGAATGCGCCTGATTGCGTTGCTTGCGTTGCACGTTGGTGTGAACGGAGTGCAAATTCATCTTGCATTTCACGGCTGATATGGTGAATCTTTGCCAACATTTCAGCGGTTAAACCCATGACTCCTGCGGCTTTGGCGACGCTCATACTCATTTTAGGGTGGAAATCCACGCCATGAGTCATCGGAACATGGCCCATATGCTCTACACCACCAATCAATGTAACATTAGCTTCTCCGGTCATGATCATACGAGCGCCATCATGCAGCGCTTGCATTGATGAACCGCATAGTCGGTTAACCGTTACGGCTGGTACAGAGTGAGGGATATCAGCCAGTAAAGCTGCATTTCGGGCAATGTTGAAACCTTGCTCTAGAGTTTGCTGGACACAGCCCCAGTAGATGTCATCGATTTCATGTTTCTGTATTGCCGGATTACGTTTAAATAGTTCTTTCATCAGGTGAGCGGAGAGATCTTCAGCCCGGACCTGACGGAATGCACCACCTTTTGAGCGCCCCATTGGGGTGCGGATGCCATCAATAATGACTACATTTTCCATGTTTCCAGACCTCACGCTGTTTTTCCGGTGCTGACAGTAATCGTTGCTGCTGTAGGATAGTAACTTTCATTACGTTCAGCTTTAGCTTTCAGACCAGGCGGTACCTGATAAAGAGCACCGAGGTGAGCATAATTTTCAGCCATTTTTACGTAAGCTGTTGTTCCCATTGTTTCCAGATAACGGAAAACACCACCGTGGAATGGAGGGAAACCAAGGCCATAAACCAGAGCCATATCTGCTTCTGCCGGGCTGGCAATGACACCTTCTTCCAAACAGCGGACAACTTCGTTGATCATCGGGATCATAGTACGAGCAATGATCTCTTCACTGGAGAAATTACTCTTCTGTTGGCAGATAGTCGCCAGCAATTGGTCTGTTTGCTCATCCTGCTCTTTTTTAGGCTTACCTTTCTTATCTTGAGTGTACTTATAGAAACCAAGACCGTTTTTCTGCCCGTAACGTTGATTGTCGTATAAAGTGTCAATGGCATCTTTATAGTCGCGCTGCATACGATCTGGGAACCCTTGGGCCATGACTGATTGAGCATGATGTGCAGTATCAAGACCAATAACATCAATGAGATAAGCAGGACCCATTGGCCAGCCAAACTCTTTCTCCATGATTTTGTCTATTTGGCGGAAATCACCACCATCACGCAATAGCAGACCGAAGCCAAGGAGATAAGGAAGCAGTACCCGGTTTACAAAGAACCCTGGACAGTCGTTAACGACGATCGGAGTTTTACCCATTTTGCTGGCATAAGCGACTACGGTTGAAATTGTCTTTTCAGACGTTTTTTCACCGCGAATCACTTCAACCAACGGCATGCGGTGTACTGGGTTGAAGAAATGCATACCACAGAAGTTTTCCGGGCGTTTCAGGGATTTGGCTAATTCTGAGATTGGAATTGTTGATGTGTTGGATGCTAGGACACAATCTTCATTAACCAGAGTTTCAGTTTCTGATAGTACAGCTGCTTTGATTTTTGGATTCTCTACGACGGCTTCAACCACGATTTGAGCCTGTTCGATACCGGCATAATTTAAGGTCGGTTGAATAGAAGAGAGGGTTCTTGCCATTTTTATGGCATCCAGGCGGCCACGTTCAAACTGCTTGTTTAGAAGTTTCGCAGCTTCATTCATACCTAATTCAAGGGCTTGCTGACTGATGTCTTTCATCATGACAGGAATCCCTTTGCGGGCAGATTGATAGGCTATGCCGCCCCCCATAATTCCTGCGCCTAGAACTGCGGCATACTCAGGTGTTACGACTTCTTTCAGATGTTTTTTAGCCAGTCCTTTTACATACTGGTCATTAAGAAAAATACCTACTAAAGCACGGGCAACATTTGTCTGTGCTAAAGGAATGAAGTTGGCGGTTTCTATTTTCAGTGCTTCATCACGACCAAATGTAGCGGCTTTTTCTATGGATTTAACTGCGGTAATAGGCGCTGGATAATGAGGACCGGCGACTTTCATTACCATACCTTTTGCCACACTAAAACTCATGCCTCGTTCAATTTCATTGAGTTTCAAAGGCTCTAATTTCGGCTGGCGTGCGGCTTTCCAGTCAAGGTTCCCTGCAATTGCTTGTTCCAGCATTGATACTGCGGAATCAACCAGTTTTTCTTTGGGAACAACGGCATCAATCAAGCCATTTTTCAATGCTTCTTCTGTACCAATGTCTTTACCTGCGGCAATGATATCTAGTGCATTATCAGTCCCGATCAGGCGTGGAAGGCGAACTGATCCACCAAAACCAGGCATAATGCCAAGTTTGGTTTCTGGCAGCCCAATGCGCGCATCTGGGGAAGCTACACGGAAATCTGTAGACAGAACACATTCACAACCACCACCAAGAGCATAACCGTTTATTGCTGAAATGGTTGGTACAGGTAAATCTTCTATCCGGTTAAAAATGCTATTTGAAAAGTTAAGCCATTCTTGCAGCTTTTCTACAGGTGAATCGAATAAAGAGAGGAATTCAGTAATATCTGCGCCGACAATAAATGCAGCTTTTTCAGAGCGTAATAAAACGCCTTTCAGTCCCGTTTGTTGTTCCAGGCTGGCAACAGCCTTATCGAGAGATGCAACAGTTTTAGTATCTAGTTTATTAATCGCGGCTGGGGCATTGAAAACCAGTTCAGCAATGCCATCTTTCAGCCAGCTTACTTGAATTGTTTCACTTTGATAGAGCATGTCGTTCTCCTAAATGAGCGCATACCATCTGGTATGACCAGATGGGTTTGATTGTGGGTATTATGTTAAGTAAATGCAAATGAGTGATTAGTTTTTTGCAAGGGTGATCACAAGTGAGATTTGTATCTCATTGGCAATAATTGTTTTTATATTTTGATAAATAAGGTGTTAGCGGGAGCCGATAACTTGAGAGGGTTTTTGCATGATACCTGCAAATATCAATGGCTGTGATAAGCTAATGGTTTAGCCATAAAATAAAAAAGGTCAATTGAAATGGAAAAGTTGGCATCTCTGTACCACGAACATATCTCTACATTGCAGCAACGCACCTGTGAAGCATTGGCCCGTAATCAATTTGATGCTTTGCTTATTCACTCAGGTGAGTTACAGCGTATTTTTCTTGATGATAGAGACTACCCTTTCAAAGTTAACGCTCACTTCAAAGCTTGGGTTCCAGTAACTAAAGTGCCTAATTGCTGGTTGTGGGTAGATGGTATTAATAAGCCTAAATTATGGTTTTACTCACCGGTAGATTATTGGCACAGCGTAGAATCGCTACCGACCAGTTACTGGACTAAAGAAGTTGAAATGATTCATCTGGCAAATGCTGGAGATATCAATTCAGCGTTAAGTACTTATGTGAAACAGAATGTTGCTTATATCGGTTGTTCGCCACAAAGAGCAAAAGAGATTGGTTTCTCCGAACACAATATTAATCCAAAGGCCGTTCTTGATTATTTACATTTTTATCGTTCATATAAAACAGATTATGAACTGGCCTGTATGCGTGAAGCACAAAAAACGGCTATTGTTGGACACTTGGCAGCTTATGAAGCATTTCAGGCTGGGATGAGTGAATTTGATATTAATATCTCTTATCTTATGGCAACAGGTCATCGTGATACAGATGTGCCTTATGACAATATTATTGCCATGAATGAGAATGCAGCCGTTTTGCATTACACTGTATTGCAGCACAACGCACCTTCGGAGATACGCAGTTTCCTGATTGATGCCGGTGCTGAATATAATGGTTATGCAGCCGATATTACCCGCACTTATTCAGCAAAAAGTAATAATGAATTTGCCTCTCTAATTAAAGACATGGATGCTGAACAGAAAGCGTTAATCAGTACAATTAAAGCAGGGGTTCGCTACACCGAATACCATATTCAGATGCATCATCGGATTGCTAAATTGTTGAAAAAATATGGTATCGTGAAAGATGCCAGTGAAGAAGTCATGGTTGAAAAAGGGCTGACAACGCCATTTTTTCCACATGGCATTGGCCATCCTCTTGGGTTACAAGTTCATGATGCGGCAGGGTTTATGCAGGATGATACAGGTACACATTTAGCAGCTCCGGATATGTATCCTTATCTGCGTTGCACCCGTATTCTGGAACCCCGCATGGTGATGACTATTGAGCCTGGCCTTTATTTCATTGAATCGCTGCTTGCCCCTTGGCGTGAAAGTGAGTTCAGCAAATATTTTGACTGGAATAAAATTGGGATGTTTAAACCTTTCGGTGGTATTCGTATCGAAGACAACATTGTGATCCATGAAAATAAAGTGGAAAACATGACTAGGGATCTTCAATTGCCATAATGAAGCCTTATTTGATACCCGCAGCTTCAGTGAGTTTTACTGAAGAGATTAAAAAAAGTCGTTTTATTACCTTGCTGGAGCATACTTGCGGGGTGGATGAGGCCAAGGAGTTTATCCAGCAAATCAAAGCTCAGTACCCTGATGCTCGCCATCACTGCTGGGCATTTGTTGCTGGTGCGCCGGATGATTCACAGCAGCTGGGTTTTTCAGATGATGGCGAGCCTTCAGGGACCGCTGGTAAGCCGATGTTATCCCAGCTTATGGGAAATAATATTGGTGAAATAACTGCGGTGGTTGTCCGTTATTTTGGTGGAATAAAGTTAGGTACCGGTGGGTTAGTAAGGGCATATGGAAGTGGTGTCCAACAGGCGCTGAAATTGCTGGAAACAAAATATAAGGTTCCACAGAAACTCTGTTCCTTGCAGTGTGAATATGCCCATATCTCTATGATTGAGCAGTTATTACAGAAATCATCGGGGCAAATTATTTCCAGTGAGTATGCAGAGAATGTTACTTTGCGAATTTCACTTCCAACTACCTTAGTGGGGGAAGTCGGTGATAAATTACGTGATCTAAGTCGTGGTGTACTGCATTTAACACCTGATCTGTAAATATTCTCTGTAACTGGATTTCTAAGGAACCAGCCGAATGCATTTTCGTGCCATAACCCGTATCGTTGGGCTGCTTGTCATTCTTTTCTCTGTCACCATGATAATTCCAGGATTGGTAGCACTTATCTATCGTGATGGCGCTGGGCGTGCATTCAGTCAGACATTTATTTTTGCCTTAATTATCGGTTTGATGCTTTGGATACCAAATCGGGAACAAAAACATGAATTAAAGCCTCGGGAAGGGTTTCTTATCGTTGCTTTATTTTGGATAGTGCTTGGCAGTGTCGGGGCTTTACCTTTCATCTTTTCTGAACAGCCGAATCTTTCTATTACAGACGCATTTTTTGAATCTTTCTCCGGTTTAACAACAACGGGTGCTACGACACTGATTGGGCTTGATTCCTTGCCTAAAGCGATTCTTTTCTACCGGCAGATGCTGCAATGGTTAGGCGGTATGGGGATTATTGTGCTGGCGGTTGCAATACTGCCTCTACTTGGGGTTGGGGGAATGCAGCTCTATCGGGCTGAAATGCCTGGCCCTTTGAAAGATAATAAAATGCGCCCGCGAATTGCTGAAACGGCAAAAACTTTATGGTTGATTTATGTGTTACTGACAATCGCCTGCGCTTTAGCATTATGGGCTGCGGGGATGTCAGTTTTTGATGCCATTTCTCACAGTTTTTCAACTATCGCAATTGGTGGATTTTCTACACATGACGCAAGCATTGGTTATTTCAATAGCCCCGCGATAAATACCATTATTGCGATTTTTCTGCTGATTTCTGGTTGTAACTTTGGTTTGCACTTCGCGGTATTAACGGGACGTAGCCTGACAGTATATTGGCGGGACCCTGAATTCCGCATGTTTATCTCCATTCAATTAGTGCTGGTCATTATTTGCACTCTAATCTTATGGCATCACTCTGTTTATAAGTCGGGGATAGAGACACTAAACCAAGCTTTTTTCCAGGTTGTTTCAATGGCGACAACCGCAGGGTTCAGCACAGATAGTTTTGCTCGTTGGCCATCGTTTTTGCCAATATTGCTGTTGTGTTCCGCATTTATTGGTGGTTGTGCGGGTTCGACGGGAGGAGGATTAAAGGTGATTCGCATTTTATTGCTGTTCCTGCAAGGTTCCCGTGAATTGAAGAGATTGGTTCATCCAAATGCGGTTTATACCCTCAAGCTAGGGCGAAGAGCATTACCTGAAAGGATTATTGAAGCTGTATGGGGATTCTTCTCTGCTTATGCTTTGGTATTTATCATCAGTTTGTTATTACTTATCGCAACAGGTGTAGATGAGCTTTCTGCGTTTTCTGCAATAGCCGCTACACTAAATAATCTAGGGCCTGGGTTGGGTGTTGTTGCGGATAACTTTACTGCAATGAATCCGGCAGCCAAATGGATATTAGTTATAACGATGTTGTTTGGTCGTTTGGAAGTATTCACTTTATTAGTTTTATTTACACCAACCTTCTGGCGTGAATAGTTTGTTGGGAGAGGGATATAGCTATGAATTATTTGTTACTTTATTCCAGTCGTGATGGGCAGACTAAGAAAATTATTACCCGCATTGCTGAAAATCTACGCAGAACAGGAGAGATATGCGATCTTAGAGATTTGGCAACAGTAAAAACAATCAATTTGGAATCTTATGACAAGGTTATGATTGGAGCTTCGATCAGATATGGTCATTTTAGTTCGGCACTGAAAAAATTTGCAATCTGTCATCAACAACAACTTAATAAAATGCCAACCGCATTTTTTGGTGTAAATCTGACGGCAAGGAAGCCAGAGAAAAGTACACCGGAAACGAATGTGTATGTTCGTAAATTTCTGTTTAATACCCCGTGGAAGCCAGATTTGTGTGGTGTTTTTGCTGGTGCATTACTTTATCCTCGTTATCATTGGTTGGATCGGGTAATGGTTAAAATGATTATGAAGATGACTGGCGGGGAAACTGATACAACTAAAGAGATTGAATATACCGATTGGCAGCAAGTCGATCGCTTTACTGATGATTTCCTTAAAATAGTGAGTGAAAAATAACTGATTTGTTCTTTTTATCAGTGTTTTGTTGAAAAAAACCACGAACGACCATTTTTTTTCAATAAATACTTGCCAGCGTCAAAGAACTCCCTATAATGCGCCACCACTGACCGACACAACGCTGATAAACATTGTGAGGTCGGGCAGAGAAAAAGCGAATAAGCGCTTGACTCTGCGGGCGAACAGCGTAGTATACGCAGCCCGGCTGAACGAGAATATTAATTTTTGATTTGGCCTGCTCTTTAACAATTAATCAGACAATCTGTGTGGGCACTCACAAGACCGTATCACAAAAAAATACGTTTTAAAGTCTTGAAGAGTGAACAACAGTTAATTCATTACGAACTAATTTAGTAACGTTATTTTGGCAGGATAACGCGAAGGCAAGCGAGCAACACCGAGACAGTACTTCAGTACGGCGAGGTGTAGCGCAGTGAAGCCGACAAAGTTAGCCAAACAAAAGAGCGTTAATCAGTGAATTCTTTGAGCATCAAGCTTTCAATTGAAGAGTTTGATCATGGCTCAGATTGAACGCTGGCGGCAGGCCTAACACATGCAAGTCGAGCGGTA
>NZ_JAZGJN010000248.1:0-34146 GCF_038085095.1 Photorhabdus sp. P32
ACGCCCGCTTATCACGGCAAGTGTGATGGAGGTGTTCAAGTTCGGCTTTTTGTTCATCGGTAATGAATATTTTCATGACGGATACCATGAACCTCATTTGGGCGAAAATCAAGCAGTTTCAATGAGCACGGGTATATATAATTTCCGCTATTTAACTTGAAATTTTTTAATCGTGTGTGATAGTAATTTCTGTATAAAAGTTACGCATATACTAATAATAACGTGGTAGAAAATGACATTTAATTATTATCAATTGTATTTAATGTTATCCTTATAATATTCATTCTATGATAAATAAGACTTGGTTTGTTTATCTGAGAAATATATCTCATTCATTAAATGACTTGTTTGAAAAAGCACAAGAATAGTGTATGAATATTACCTTCTATAAATATTATATGGAATATGACTATGAACTTAAGTGATATAGGCAGCACGCTTTTACTCGAAATTGATAAATTTAAAATAAACGATAATCGAGTATTTTCTAAGTGTGAATATCACGATCCTATCGGTAGCTATAAAGATAGGACATTCTCACATATAGTTAATATCCTAGAAAAAGAAGCTAATATTCGACCGGGCATGAAAGGTGAGCGTAAAGAGAAAAATAAGATCTTCTGTATGAAACACCAAAGTAATTATTTCTGAATGGAGTAGTTTAGGCGTCAAAATATTATACTAAAAGTGGAGGTGATAGTGATTAAAGATTAATTTTCAATAATAAAACCAATCCAATGTCGGAATTTTGATTTTTGGAGCAAGAGGATAATAGGTGATATATGTCTACATATAGTGGTGTAGTATACGGGATTATTTTTTGTCTCATCAGTGCAGCATCTGATGTGTTTGTTGCATATTTAACGCAATCGATAAATTCAGCTATTGTTATCTTTTATTGTTTTATATCGTCTACTTTATTATTTATGATGATAAGTATTTTCAAAGGAATTGATCAATTAATTATGAAGGTCCGCAAGAACACCTTATTGGTGTTAATTATTAATGTTTCAATTCTATTAAATTGGGGAGGATTAATCATTTCGTTGCGTTTTCTTGAACCTGCAATTGTGGGTGTGGCTTCAGTGGCTTGCGGCCCTGCGATAACTATCCTCCTCTCATCTTTTATCGATAAAGGCGAAGCAAAAACGGAAAAATTGGAAGTTGTCATATCCTGGTTAGTTCTCATTGGGGTAGGTGTGATGCTGGTAAATGCATTTTTAGGAAATAGTGGATTACCATCAAGCTCAATTCAGGATAGGATTATTGGCATTGTTAGTGTGATAATCGGTGCTGTAGGAACGGTATTATACACTATTTTTTCTAAGAAATTATTCAAGGAAAAATGGCAAACATATGAGATATTGTCTGTTAGAAGTATTTTAATGGTAATACTTTCATTTTGTTATGTTTCAATATCCGATGTTTCTCTTAGTTTAGATAGCGAGATAATTTTTCCGATGTCGCTTCTTGTTATAATTGGACATTTACTTCCAATCTATCTTGTATTGAAGGCAATTAATGCCATTACCCCTCTTCATGTTTCTTTACTATTTCTACTAATACCGGTATTTACCATTCTTTTTCAATATTTTGATTCACGTATAGCTTTTTCTGTTGAAAGTCTTATCGCAGCTTCGGTTATAGTTTCTTTATTAGTTATTCTTGGTGTGAGTAAGATAAAAAAAGATAAGAAGGTATAATGAGGTATAAATAGATGGAATATTACGACCGATAATAGATAAATTAGCAATAGGTTTAGGGAAAATTAGTGCTGCTATTATGTCTATTATTGAGTAGGGGGATTTTCACAAGGCTATAAAGAGATAAGTTTATACACTCATTAATCACTCCTATAATGTACGTCTGATTAATCACCGTTTTGGTTTATTTACTGCTAATAATTTCATATCGTAATTAAAGAAATCCCCCTTTTTCTATGAAGTTGTTTTTTGTGCTGATAAAAGTGATGAAGTCGAAATAACTAAAGATGTCTTTAGCCAGCTTGGTATTAATGGTGGACTGATAATGGCAACGGCCGTTAATTTATTAGTTAATCATTAATGAAACCAAAAGTGATGAAAACTTAGATAAACTAGTAACAGGTTTTTGTATTTATTTATATTATTAGTGTTATACTTATTTGATTCACTTTTCAGGTGCTGACTTTATTCGGCACACAGCATTTTATGCCAGTTATCATCTTTTCTACCGAAATAATCGTTTACTAATTAATCAAACAACCACAAATTTTGCTCACAAGTTAATGGTGATTAATCCTGTCGCTATGTGCTTTTTATGGTCTTTTTGTCTACAAAATGTGTGCATTGTCATGTTTTTGTGCTAACTATGTTAATTATTAGTTTCCTTTGTGTTTTTCTATTGTTGATGACATCTGCTGAGATCTTATTGACGCAAGAGACAACAGTTGTTTAATTGATAAGCTGAAAATAATAAACAAAATCTAAACAGCGCAGTTTCTGACAGGAAGTGCAGATTCTGGCTGTACACAACAACATCACAAATGGAGTGTAAGAAAAGGATTTAATCCACAACAATTCACCTCTAGCACAACAAAAGCAGGTGCGACTGAAATCATACATGGACTGGCAGAGTTATGATATGCCGGTGATAATGCTATTTCAATACATTCGAGCAGTGTAATTCACCGTTGTTCTCCCAACAGCGCTAAGTGTTTTCTTCGGCTTGTTCATGACGGCGTTATATGCATTGAACATCAAGGTGCCAATGTATCAGGTAGTCCATCTAAAAATCGGGCACAGAATTATGTGCCCGTACTATACTGAGATTAACGTCGTAGTTTAAGTGCTGGAATTGTACAACAGAAAGTAATAAATAGTAGCCCAAGTAAAATAAGGGAAAAGTTCTCACGACTTGGACTAATGCTGTAAAGTACAGCGACAGTTGCTGTACCTAGTGATGCGCCAAATAAGGTTCCGATTCTGGTGATGACGCTTGCATCCGGAACTTGAGTGGCAGGTAACTCATGATAAGCATGGGACATAGCTAATAATGTAAGTAAACCTATACCAGCTCCTCTAAGCAACATTGTCACCATGATGATTTCTGGATGAGATGGGATATTGTGCAAGAATAGCGGCACTGTGCCGAATATAGTCATTATTGTTCCAATTAGAGCTAAATTACTTACACTAAAAAGTTCGCTTAATGATTTAAGGTAAGAGCGTGAAATAAGTGCGCCTACTCCGTGGGCGCCTATCCAAATACTGGCAAGTAATTCACTTTGTTGAAAGCCATGTATAAACATAATTGGTAAAGCAAAAAGGCCGCCATAAAAACTAATACTTGAAAGAAGTAATAACCAAATGGATGCGGTAAAAGAGCTTACTTTAAATGGTGTGAGTTGAATTAAAGCATCAGCGGTTTTATTTTGTGTATGGCGGACAAAAAGCAAAATGAGTATTAGGCTTGCAAGTAAGATCCCAACCATAATTAGCCAATGGAGAGGGCTCATTGTATCTGCTTTTGTCAGCAATGACAGACTGTAAATCATGAACAATAGCGATGGTGTCAGCAATAAAAATCCCATTAGATCAAAGCGTATAGATTCCGCCTTATCATTTCTGGTGATACACATGGCGCTTAGCACAATGGCTGCTATCCCAATGGGTACATTGATAAAGAAGATTAAACGCCAATCACCGATGTGCAATAAATAGCCTGCGACAATAGGCCCAGCAATAGGAGCAATAACTGTAGGTACAGCAATAGTTGCCATAGCTCCTTTCAAATTTTGCTTGCCAACTGCGTTAACTAATACTGTTTGCATTACAGGCATCAGAATACCGGCACCTATGCCCTGTATGACTCTACTGGCTAAAAGAAAATTAATGTGAGAGGAAAAACCGCAAAGTAATGAACCTAACGTAAAAACGACTAGACCGGTTAGCCAAAGGCTTTTGGCTCCCACTCGGCGTGTTGCCCAAGCACAAATCGTGACTGTGACTGTTGCACTCAAGGTATACAGTGTTGAAACCCACTGTAGCTGTGCAACTGAAGCCGAAAGACTGACTGTCAGAGATGGAATGGCAACGCCAATGATTGTTGCATCTAATAGAGGTAAACAAATCCCGATGACAAGACATGTGATAACCCAGTGTTGGTATCGGTTTAAAGGTGTTGACTGCCCAGAATCACTATTTTTGCTCATGATATATCTCCGTCACCAATAAAGTTTTCTTACCTGAACGAGAATTGACCAAGTTGTCACCTAAGCTAATTTTAAAACTGCTTATTGTGATAGTATTTTCTCTAGTTTGGGATTGAGTATCATTGTTTCAAGGGATGCCTACCTTTGGCATCCCTTTAATCAGTACTTCAGATGGATCTTCTGAACTATTTCATACAAATCTGATGTTTTTCTAGAACTGTCTCATACTCACCATTATGTCGCTGTATTAGATAGGTGACAGCGTTCCTCATTACACCATAGCGTGAACTTTATGTTCCTATTCCATCTTTTCCACAGTGATTTTCAGATCAGGACAACCATTTGCCGAAGTAGAAGATATTATTGGATCAAAACTCAAAAGGAGTTTAGAAGGCCCTCGTGTATACACACCTGTTTCTTGATAATGATAGTTATCAGCAAAACGTAAATTGCACAGGCGATCCAAAATAATATTGGATGAAATCTCCAACTGACGGAGTGAAAATGCAGCACCAACACAGGCATGCATACCTGTACCGAAGGCTAACTGTCTCCTTCGATTTGCTTTCTGCTGAGAAATTGCATTCTTTCGTCGATATAGATCAAATTCATTTGGTTTATGAAAAACTGATGGATCGCGATTAGCTGCACCAATCATACAAAATACTAGGGCACCTTTGGGGATATCAATATTAGAGATAGTGACATCTTCACCCGCTTTTCTTGGAATTAGCTGTACGGGTGATGTCAGACGTAAAGTTTCTTCAAGTGCGTCTCGAACTAGACTACGATCTTTAGCAACTGCATCAAACATACCTGGATTAGATATTAAGTGATTAAACATCATTGCTAGTGTCTTGTCGGCAGGCTCTGTGGCAGCTAATAGAATGTTTAGACACAATGCCGTAATTTCACTTGTAGACATCCCTGTATTTTGTCCGTTACCACCACAAAGTATAGATATAAAGTCTCCACCAGGATTACACCGCCGCTGGTCCACTATAGGATTTAGTAAGCGGATCAATTTCTGACTACATTCAAGGCTGTGCATTTTCTCTGGCTCTGTTTGATCAAATTGGGTAATAAAATTGGCGATACCCTTGTGCCATTCAGCTATGTCACGATAGTTATCACTTGGTAGCCCAAGAATACCTAATGTCACTAATACAGCGTAATCTCGGCCAAAGTCATTAACAAGATCTATATTTCCTTTTTCAATATGAGGTTGTAGGAGATTTTCTGTGAGCTTTCGAATCATGGGTTCGTAGTGGTTATCAAAATAATCTTTTGAAAGTCCTTGCATCACGAGTTTTCGTTTATGCGCGTGTTCTTCACCTTCCATTTGAGCAAGAACACGATCTCCCATAACGGGTTCCGCTCGCTCAATCAATGGCTGTGTATTGAAAATTGAGGATTTTAAAATAGCGTCAACATCCTCATATTTGCCGATAAAATAGCTATTTTGAGATTGATCAAAATAAATTAAATCTTGCTCATGCAAGGTATTGTAAAAGTCATAAGGATTTTCTATAAATTTTGGGTTGTGAATGCTGAAAGAATTTAATTTAGCCATTATTTTACTTCTTCTTTAAATGGTGTTGAATAATAAGAGCCTGTCTAATTTGATTCTTTATTTTCTATAATTGAGTGACAATTCCATAACTCTGTTTATCTCCTACTTGTATAGGATAACTACCGTTAAATAAGCCTTTTCCTATAGGCCAAGGGCGATGATAGAGCAATGTAGAATGTTTTACTCCAAGTAGTCGAGGGGTATCGAGGTAAAAGGGAATTTCAGCGAAAATGTATGGCAACGCTTTATATACAAATTGTAGGTCAATTTGACCAAAGTATTGTCCAGTACCTTTTAGTCGCCCTTTTATGGCTTGAAAAGACATATCAAGGCAGATTTTCTTAAAAGACTCTGATGCATTGAAAGCGTTTTCAACCTGTGTTCTAAGAGATTGGTAATCATAGTTTAGTGCAAAGTCGCTAAATTGAATGACTCTGATTGGCTTACTTTTTAATATTGCCATTGAAATAACAGAATCAAGAATACGTAAATGACGTTTAATTTCGCGTTGTGTTTTCTTGATAGCCTTAGTGTCCTCAATTCCACTAGCAACTAAAAGGCGTGAAGCTTCATGTTCACAAGGTAACAGTACGTCGACTTGCCGGAAGTGATTACTTGACCACTGAATAAGATCCACAACATAATTTTTTGAAAAACGTGAATTAAAAGGGCTTATCCCTACTAGTGCATGATCACCCCTTTGAATAATTTGGTCACAATGGGGAGTTTCACCTTGGATAGTAAATGATGATGAATTTTCGTGTAACAACTCTGAATGGACAGATAATGTTTGATTGTTCGTTTCTTTAGAACATTTTCTTTCAGCGGATAACATTCTCATTGGCTCTCCATTTTTTAATATAATATCGTCTAATTCTGATATTAAATTCTTTAGTTTTCATATAGCATTAATTACGTATTCATAAATCATTATTTTAGTTTTTGTCGTGCTATTCTGTTATTGCACTATTTATCTTGTCATTTGATTGATAGAAAAATGTACCGCTAACACTAAGTCAATTCACGAGCTACCGCTGAAGCAATGTAACGTCTATTATTATCGAATGATGATTTTTCATCTATTTCGTGCAGAAAATAATTAAATTTTTTCATATTTCTTTACTATAATTACTAATACTAGTATTTACGATTATGAAAAAATTCCCCTTTTTCTGTGAAACTGTTTTTTATGTTGATGAAGGTGATGAAATTACAATAAATAAAGATGTCTTTAGCCAGTCTGGAACGGTTTATTTCGTACATCATGATAAGGATGTTATCCAACAAGACTACGAAAAAATTAGGAGAATTGAAGGGTTGGGCGGGTATTTGAAATCTGCCTAGCATTATAGAGACCGGATAATGGCAACGGCCGTTAATTTATTAGTTAATCATTAATGAAACCAAAAGTGATGAAAACTTAGATAAATTAGTAACAGGTTTTTGTATTTATTTATATTATTAATGTTATACTTCTTGGATTAACTTTTCAGATGCCAACTTTATTCGGCACACAGCATTTTATGCCAGTTATCATCTTTTCTACCGAAATAATCGTTTACTAATTAATCAAACAACCACAAATTTTGCGCACAAGTTAATGGTGATTAATCCTGTAGCTATGTGCCTTTTATGGTCTTTTTGCCTATAAAACGTGCGCATTGTCATGTTTTTGTGCTAACTATGTTAATTATTAGTTTCCTTTGTGTTTTTCTATTGTTGATGGCATCTGTTGAGATCTTATTGACGCAAGAGACAACAGTTGTTTAATTGATAAGCTGAAAATAATAAACAAAATCTAAACAGCGCAGTTTCTGACAGGAAGTGCAGATTCTGGCTGTACACAACAACATCACAAATGGAGTGTAAGAAAATGACAACTTTCTCTAAAGGGGCGAAGTTATTGAAGCTAGGGGTCAGCTTAGTTGCATTGGCAGTAACCGCCAGCGTTCAGGCAAAAACATTGGTTTACTGTTCCGAAGGCTCACCGGAAGGCTTTAATCCTCAACTGTTCACTGCCGGCACAACTTATGATGCCAGCTCCAGACCACTGTATAACCGTTTGGTTGAGTTCAAAACAGGTACAACTGAAATTATTCCGAGCTTGGCTGAAAAATGGGATATTAGCGATGACGGTAAAGTTTACACTTTTCATCTGCGCAAAGGTGTTAAGTGGCACGATAGTAAAGACTTCAAACCAAGCCGAGAATTTAATGCTGATGATGTGATCTACACTTTCATGCGGCAAAAAGATACAAACCACCCATACCACAAGGTGTCAGGCGGCAGCTATGAATATTTCATTGGCATGGGTATGAGTGAGATAATCAATAAGGTTGAAAAAGTAGACGATTATACTGTTCGGATTGAACTGAGCCGCCCAGAAGCACCATTCCTGGCTGACTTAGGCATGGATTTCGCCTCTATTATGTCAGCAGAATATGCAGATAAGATGATGAAAGCCGGTACGCCGGAGAAAGTCGATCTGAATCCAATTGGTACAGGCCCGTTCCAGTTGGTGCAATATCAGAAAGATTCTCGCATTCTGTATAAAGCCTTCAAAGAATACTGGGGAGATAAAGCCAAAGTTGACCGGTTGGTCTTCTCTATTACCCCTGATGCTTCTGTGCGTTATGCAAAACTACAAAAAAATGAATGTCAGATTATGCCATATCCAAATCCGGCAGATATTGCTCGCATGAAACAGGATAAAGATATTGTTTTGTTGGAGCAGCCTGGTCTGAATGTCGGTTATGTCGCTTTCAACGTCACTAAAAAGCCATTGGATAACGTCAAAGTTCGTCAGGCGTTGACGATGGCAGTCAATAAAGACGCTATCGTTGAAGCGGTTTATCAGGGCGCTGGTCAGAAAGCCAAAAATCTGATCCCACCAACCATGTGGGGTTACGACAATGATCTTAAAGATTATCAGTACGATCCGGAAAAAGCGAAACAGCTTCTAAAAGAAGCAGGGATGGGAAGTGGTTTTACCATTGATCTGTGGGCAATGCCCGTACAGCGTCCATACAACCCGAATGCTCGTCGTATGGCTGAAATGGTCCAGGCTGACTGGGCAAAAATTGGTGTTAAAGCCAAAATTGTTAGCTATGAATGGGGGGAATATTTGAAGCGAGCTAAAGACGGCGAGCACCAAATTGTGATGATGGGCTGGACGGGAGACAATGGTGATCCAGATAACTTCTTCGCAACCCTATTTAGCTGTGCAGCCAAAGATCAAGGTTCTAACTACTCTAAGTGGTGTTACAAACCGTTTGAAGATGCCATTCAGCCAGCACGAATCGTTGCTGATCACGCCAAACGTGTCGAGCTTTACAAACAGGCGCAGGTTGTGATGCACGAACAGGTCCCGGCACTGATTGTAGCTCACTCCACGGTTTATGAACCGATTCGTAAAGAGGTCAAAGGTTACGTCGTTGATCCTCTGGGCAGACATATTTTCAGTAACGTGTCTCTCGAATAATCCTGTTCTTACTTTGTTGTGATATGCCATCTTCCTGATCTTTAACCGAAGATGGCGGTTTTCTCCAGACAGTTATAACCGGCGGAAAACTAAAAAAAAGTAGAGACAAGGCGTTTATTGAATTGTGAGCCAAAGGGGGAAAGTCCTCCCCCTTATCAAGCCAAACGGCCTGAGAGCTGTAACCGGCATTTAAAAAAAGAGAGTTCGGGATATGTTGCAGTTCATACTCCGACGTCTGGGGTTGGTAATCCCAACGTTTATTGGCATTACTTTACTGACTTTTGCTTTTGTCCATATGATTCCCGGCGACCCGGTGACCATTATGGCCGGGGAACGTGGAATATCGGCTGAGCGCTATGCTCAGGTAATGGCTGAAATGGGGCTGGATAAGCCACTCTGGCAGCAATATTTTCATTATGTAGGCAATGTGTTACATGGCGATCTTGGTATCTCCATGAAAAGTCGTATCTCTGTGTGGGAAGAGTTTGTTCCCCGTTTCAAGGCAACTCTTGAACTGGGGATGTGCGCCATGCTGTTCGCGATTGCTGTCGGTATTCCTGTTGGCGTTTTGGCGGCGGTAAAACGCGGTTCTGTTTTTGATCATACTGCGATAGGTATTTCCCTAACGGGATACTCCATGCCGATCTTCTGGTGGGGGATCATGTTGATCATGCTGGTTTCTGTCCAGTTGGATCTAACGCCGGTATCCGGGCGAATAAGCGACAGTGTTTTCCTTGATGACAGTTATCCGCTGACGGGTTTTATGCTAATCGACACACTATTCTGGGGTGAAGCCGGTGATTTTAAAGACGCGGTGATGCATATCATTTTGCCTGCCGTTGTCTTGGGGACGATTCCACTGGCGGTGATTGTCCGTATGACCCGCTCTTCTATGCTGGAAGTACTAGGTGAAGATTATATCCGTACTGCACGCGCTAAAGGCTTGAGCCGTATTCGTGTGATTGTGGTCCATGCGCTTCGCAACGCATTGCTGCCGGTTGTAACCGTTATCGGCTTGCAGGTGGGCATTATGCTGGCGGGGGCGATCCTGACTGAAACTATCTTCTCTTGGCCGGGGCTTGGACGCTGGCTGATCGACGCCCTTCAACGCCGGGATTATCCGGTGGTGCAGGGCGGTGTATTACTGGTAGCGATCATGATCATCTTGGTTAACCTGATAGTTGACTTGCTATACGGCATCGTTAACCCGCGTATCCGGCATAAGAAATAGGGAGCACATTATGTCTCAAGTGACTGAGCCTGCAAACAGTGCGCCTAAGATTATGACGCCGATGCAGGAGTTTTGGTATTACTTTAAGCGCAATAAAGGGGCTGTTGTTGGTCTGGTTTATATTGTGCTGATGTTATTGGTTGCTCTGTTGGCGGGGGTACTGGCTCCACACAGTGCGGCTGAACAATTCCGCGATTCTTTGCTGACGCCGCCGGTATGGCAGGATGGGGGAAGTTGGCAGTTTATTTTGGGTACTGATGATGTTGGACGTGATTTACTTTCACGTCTGATGTACGGCGCCCGGCTTTCACTACTGGTAGGTTGTCTGGTGGTGGTGTTATCCCTGTTGATGGGGGTTGTTTTGGGTGTGCTGGCGGGTTATTTCGGTGGTGTGGTGGATATTATCATCATGCGTATCGTTGATATTATGCTGGCATTGCCAAGTCTGTTGCTGGCTTTGGTGCTGGTAGCGATATTTGGGCCATCCATTGTCAATGCTTCACTGGCGTTGACCTTTGTGTCTCTGCCGCATTACATCCGTTTAACTCGCGCTGCGGTGTTGGTCGAAGTTAACCGTGATTATGTCACGGCTTCACAGGTGGCGGGTGCGGGTTCCATGCGCCAGATGTTTATCAATATTCTGCCTAACTGTCTGGCGCCGCTGATTGTACAGGCTTCTCTGGGTTTTTCTAATGCCATTCTTGATATGGCCGCTTTGGGTTTTCTGGGGATGGGGGCGCAGCCGCCTACGCCGGAATGGGGAACAATGCTGTCTGATGTATTGCAGTTTGCGCAAAGCGCTTGGTGGGTGGTGACATTCCCAGGGGTGGCGATTCTGTTGACAGTGTTGGCGTTTAACCTGATGGGTGACGGTTTGCGTGATGCGCTTGATCCTAAACTCAAGCAGTAGTGAGGTGGCGAAATGGCACTGTTAAATGTAGAAAAATTATCGGTTCACTTCGGTGACGAAGAAGCACCATTCCGCGCCGTTGACCGCATCAGTTACCGGGTTGAGCAAGGGCAGGTTGTTGGGATTGTCGGAGAGTCTGGTTCAGGTAAATCGGTCAGTTCATTGGCTGTGATGGGATTGATTGATTATCCGGGTAGAGTGATGGCTGACAAGTTGGAATTTAACCAGCGTGACCTGACCAAAATTTCCGAACAAGAACGCCGACAATTAGTTGGTGCGGAAGTGGCGATGATCTTCCAAGATCCGATGACCAGCTTGAACCCTTGTTATACCGTTGGGTTTCAGATTATGGAAGCGCTGAAAGTACATCAAGGCGGCAATCGTCGTACCCGCCGCCAGCGAGCGATTGATCTGTTGACCTTGGTTGGTATTCCTGATCCTGCATCGCGTCTGGATGTGTATCCGCATCAATTATCAGGTGGTATGAGTCAACGGGTGATGATCGCAATGGCGATTGCTTGTCGGCCAAAATTACTGATTGCTGATGAACCGACAACGGCGCTGGATGTGACCATTCAGGCGCAGGTTATTGAGCTGTTGTTGGAGTTGCAGCAACGGGAAAATATGGCGCTGATATTAATCACCCATGACTTAGCATTAGTGGCAGAAGCTGCTCATCACATTATCGTGATGTATGCCGGGCAGGTGGTGGAATCTGGTAAAGCGTCGGAGATCTTCCGGGCGCCACGCCATCCCTATACTCAGGCCCTGCTTAGAGCATTACCTGAATTTGCCGCGGATAAATCCCGTCTTGCTTCTCTACCGGGCGTTGTACCGGGGAAATATGACCGGCCCGTTGGTTGCTTACTGAATCCGCGTTGTCCCTATGCCGAGAAACATTGCCGTCAGGTGGAGCCGGAATTAAGAACGGTGGGAGAACGTCAGGTGAAATGCCATATGCCGTTGGATGATGCAGGGAGACCGACAGTATGAGTGAACCTATTTATCAGGCGCAGGAGACATCAACGGCGCCGTTATTGAAAGCAACAGAGCTGAAAAAATATTACCCAATCAAAGGGGGGCTATTTTCACCTGCCAGTACGGTAAAAGCATTGGATGGCATCTCTTTCGAACTGGAGAGAGGAAAAACGCTGGCAGTTGTGGGTGAGTCGGGGTGTGGTAAATCTACCCTGGGGCGGTTGCTGACGATGATTGAAAAGCCAACCGATGGTGAGCTCTATTATCAGGGGCAAGATCTGCTGGTACCCAATAAAGCAGCCGAAAAACTGCGCCGTCAGAAAATCCAGATTGTGTTTCAAAATCCTTATGGTTCACTTAATCCGCGTAAGAAAGTTGGGCAGATCCTGGAGGAACCTCTGCGGATCAATACCAAGTTGAGCGCACAGGAACGTAAAGAAAAAGTGTTGCAGATGATGGAAAAAGTGGGGCTGAAAACTGAACACTACAGCCGTTATCCGCACATGTTCTCTGGTGGTCAACGGCAAAGGATTGCGATTGCCCGTGGTCTAATGTTGGACCCGGATGTGGTGATTGCGGATGAGCCAGTTTCCGCATTGGATGTCTCGGTACGGGCGCAGGTGCTGAACCTGATGATGGATTTGCAGCAAGAGTTGGGGCTCTCTTATGTCTTTATTTCCCATGATTTGTCTGTGGTTGAACATATCGCTGATGAAGTGATGGTGATGTACCTTGGTCGTTGTGTGGAAAAAGGCAGTAGGGAGATGATTTTCAGTAATCCTCGTCATCCCTATACACAGGCGTTATTATCAGCAACGCCAAGGCTGAACCCTGAATTACGCCGTGAACGGATAAAGTTGACCGGCGAATTGCCAAGCCCGATGAATCCACCACCCGGTTGCGCATTTGCAGCGCGTTGCCGCCGGGCGCTTAGCGTTTGTACCCAGCTTCAACCAAAACTGAATCAATATAGTAATCAACTAATCGCTTGTTTTGCGGTTGATCAGGATGAAAATGTTGCGGTGGAATAATTAGTTAAGCTATACCTAATAGATTTCGAGTTGCAGCGCGGCGGCAAGTGAACGAATCCCCAGGAGCATAGATAACGATGTGACTGGGGTGAGTGAAAGCAGCCAACAAAGCAGCAGCTTGAAAGATGAAGGGTATAATAACTTTTAAGGATGGTGGGTAGTTGAACCATCCTTAATTTCCCATAATAGAGTTGGTATATACCCAATGGATTTCAAGGTGCATCGCGACGGCAAGGGAGCGAATCCCCGGGAGCATAGATAACTATGTGACCGGGGTGAGTGAGTGCAGCCAACAAAGAGGCAACTTGAAAGATAACGGGTATAAACGCTATTTTCTGATTTCTCCTTTCAAACACGAACTGAGGCAACTCATTCATTACACGTATAAAAATCCCTGATGGGATGAAATATCCATTTTCTGGGACGGAATGCTTACCCTGTAAATATTCTTATGATTTATATTCTAAAGGAGAGAATTCATCATTATTTGACATTGAGTCGTCAGGGAGAGTCATGTATGAAAAGTTTTGAGAAAATACCTCATATTGACCTTGCGCCGCTATTTACCCATACAGATACGGGATTATTGTCAGTTGCAGATCAAGTTCGCCAAATATATACAAATGTGGGGTTTGCTTACCTTATTAATCACGGCATATCAGAAGATTTAGTACAAGCCACTTTTCAGGCAGCAAGAGATTTCCACAATTTACCACTGAATAAAAAATTAAAAATTCGTCAAAATAAGTTCTTTCGGGGTTATATGCCTAGGAAAGCATCTCGATTTGAATTATCTACTTTGGAAAAAGCAAGTAAGCCTAATCAAAGTGAGGCATTTATTATTGCTAATGAAGTATCGGAGGAGAGTGAAGATTTTAAACTAGAACAAAACTTAGCTGGCCCAAATCAATGGCCTGAAGATATGCCGGAGTTTAAGGAGACGATCACCACATACTATAAATCTATGCAGGCTTTGGCGAAACGGATGGTACAAGTTTTTGCAATGGCGTTCGGCCTGAGCCCCGATGCATTAGATAATTATTTCAGGGAACCGACTATTTTCTTGAGGCTTCAATATTACCCGGAACAGCCAGACATCATTCCTGAAGACCAATATGGCATTGCCCCGCATACGGATTATGGATTTTTGACCTTATTAGCACAAGATACGGTTGGGGGATTGCAAGTCAAAAATCAAGAGGGAGAATGGATTGATGCTCCACCTGAACCGGGTTCTTTTATCCTAAATAGCGGAGATATGATCAAATGGATGACTAACGATAACTTTATTTCTACTCCCCATCGGGTAATAAATCGCTCTGGAAAGAAACGATATGCTATCCCTTTCTTTTTTGAGCCAAGTATGCATGCTGAAATAGCTCCATTAGATATATTTAAGGATGCTAATAATCCAGCAAAATATCCTCGTATTGAGTATGCAGATCATCTTATGACGAGAATAAAGTCGAATTACAGTATTGGTGCTTAGGAAATAATAAAGCTTCAATTTGGAGGCAAGAATATGGCTAGTTACACATTCTTTTCAAAAGCTGCATTCAATTTTGATAAAGAAAAAACGGCCTTGTCGGGTAGCAAGGTCATCTTACTTATCAGTGTCGGCCAAAAATATCACGAAGGCGATAAACTCGCAGCAACAATTGATTTGATTAATAAGAGTGGGTTTTCTTCATGCACAATCGCGGTCGCTGATACCTTACAGCGGCATAATTATTTGGGAATGAGTTATGAGGCAGCTTATCGTTTTACATATGAATTGGGTACTTCCTGGATCGCTCGAAATTCTGAAATTCTCGCCGCACTCTCGATTCCCAATAATATTCTCCGCTGGGATGAGGCCCTAAACGATATATCATATTTAGCATTTCGAGAAGATATAGAGGGATTATATGCCAATGATCCTGCCTATAAAGAGGCAATTAACGAAACCATAGGCATATTTATTGATCGAATGGTAAAGCGGAACCCAGGTATTGATACCGTCCAGGCGTTCATACGTTGTTTAAATTATCTTATGGAGGAATGTCCCATAATTATGCCGATTTGGGCAGCTAAAGGTTATGATTTCGTCATCTACCCACAACCAATGACTGCGGCTATGAATGCTACACGTGAGCGTTTCGTTATTGAAAAAGATCCTGGAAAAGAACGCTGGTTATCTCTACGCTTTAAGAAGCGGTCTATACCAAATTTTCTTAATAATGCATTCCTTCAGGAAGACGCGATTCATTGTATGGTGGAATAAATCAAAAAGACATGAAATATCAGTAACCTGATAGATATGAGATAACTAAGGAAGATAAGGTCATAGTCTGTCGTTCCAGGAAATTCCCGGCACATGCTAAGCCAATATTCAAGCTTGTTTCAATAAGGTTCCGGGAATTTTTTAGATGAACTACTGAACACAGTGGAGGCTAGTTGATGATTTTTTTCTCAGAGAATCACAGAAAGTGGTGGGTTTTGACTGGTGTGAGTATTGCGAGCTTTCTTGGTTGTATTGACTTTACTATCGTCAACACGGCCTTGCCCGCAATAAGAGCGGATCTTCATGCTACAGTGGCTGAACTCCAGTGGATTATCAATATTTTTCTCTTGGCGCTATCGGCTTTCATGGTTGTGATGGGGCGTATGGCCGATATCTATGGTCGTAGACGCATACTCTACCTTGGCGCCATATGCTTCGGACTCGCATCACTCGGTGCTGGACTCGTTACCAATATGAACTGGCTTATCGCGTTTCGATTTGCTCAGGGGGTATCTTGCGCCGTCTTATACACAGCCTCTGGCGCCATAGTTTCTAATGCTTTCCCTGAGAAGGAGCGTGGAAAAGGTATCGGTTTGCTCTTTGGGGTTAATGGACTTGGACTGGCAATTGGTCCAGTAATAGGAGGAATCATTGTTAGCACTCTGGGTTGGCGTTGGATTTTCCTGATAAACGTGCCATTGATTATCTTAAGCCTATTAATCTGTACGGTTAGCGTCAAAGAATCCAGAAATAAGGAACAAGGGACCACGTTAGATTGGGGGGGATTGATTTTTTTGATCACAGGTCTGTCGGCCTGCATTGTTGTCCTCAGCTTAGGTAGTGAATGGGGCTGGCTGTCATTCTCCACACTGGGTCTTTTAATCGTATCGGTCGTAGCGTTGGTCATCTTTTATCATATTGAGCAACGGGTCTCTTCGCCGATCCTTCAACTCCATCTGTTTAAAAACCGGACTTTCATTGGTGCGGCTATAGCCAATGCTGCGTTGGCCTTCTTTTACTGCCTGGCTTTTTTCCTGATGCCTCTGTACTTACATACGATAAAGTCTCTCCAGGGATATCAGATAGGTATGATGTTGCTTCCTACTACGGCGATGGTTGCTCTTCTTTCACCGATTGTTGGTCGGCTTACTGACCGAATGGGAGTCAAAATAATACTCGTCAGCGGCTTTTTATTTTTTGCGATTTCAGCATTCCTTCAAACACTCTTTTCCGAATCCAGCAGTCTATTCAGTATTGCTATTGCATTTACATTTATGGGTATTGGTTGGGCTTGTGTATTGGGGCCATCCACAGTGGCGGCGCTTTCATCTGTACCAGAACGTATGGGAGCGGTTGCTATGGGGTCGTCGTGGACGGTGCATAATATTGGCGGCGCTGTAGGTCTTGCTTTTGGTCTGCTACTTTATCAGCAAGTTGCCGCCAGCAGCTTATTACTTAAATTAGGCGCATTTGGCGTGGTTCCTGGTCAGTGGGTGGAGAAAGTTATCGCTGAACCAGAAGGGGCTCTTTCAGCTTTGCATCAGCATGCTGGTCTTGACCTTGCAGATGCACTGAATGTTTTTCATACGTTCTTTATTGAGGGATACCGTGCGGCAATGGGGTTATTGTTAGCTATCTCTCTTTCAGTTTTGTGTATCCTTTGGATGACATTAAAACGGCAACAGCCGAAACAATAGATTAAAAAATCAGTCTAAATTGAAGATAGATGATGAAACAACAGAGAGACAGTGACGATTACCAACTTTGAAAATTAGGGGAGAGCGCCGTGGGGAAAGAATCAAATCATCAGAGTATGACGAATATCTCATCACTTCATCCACGGGCGTTTTCTCCATTAATGTTAGTTGTATTGATTCTGGTCAGTTCTCTTGGATCAATAATTGGTATCCAAACACTTGTCACTCTGGGTGTCACACCAAGCACATCTATAATCGGTGCTTTAGTTGCTATGGCTATTGCACGACTCCCAATCTATCAATTCACGCTTTTCCGTTCTGTTCATGCACAAAATTTGGTGCAAACCAGTATGTCCTCTGCCACTTTTGGCGCAGCTATCAGCCTTCTAGCCCCGCTGGGTATCGCGCACGTCATGGAGATGCCTGAACTCATTATGCCGATACTGGTAGGAGTAAGTTTGGCTATGTTGTGGGATGCTTTCCTACTGTATCGTATGTTTGACTCCCCGGTATTTCCGGCATCAGGCGCTTGGCCTCTTGGGATGGCTACCGCTGAAGTGATCAAAACCACTGATCGAGGGGGTTATCGGACGATCACATTAATCTGTGGGGTGATAAGTGGGTTTATCGGCAGTTTTTTAGGTTTGCCAATGTCGGCTGCCGGTATTGCTTTTATCGGGGGTTTTGCGGCGATGATGTCATTCGCGGCTGGACTGCTATTGGCTCCCGGTCTCTATATTGTGTTTGCATTGGATATTAGTACCCTGAGAATGCCGGAAGGGATTTTGGTTGGTGCTGGTATGGTAGCAGCTTTGCAAATTGGCTTTTCCATGTACAAGCGGAAGAAGACACACATCACTACCCCCGCCGGTTGTCATCAACATCAGATTGATCAGCCTGGTACTTCATCTTTTCGGGCTTTACTTGGTATTGGCAGTTTGGGCTATCTGCTTTTGGCTATGATACTTGCTCTAGCGACGGGGCTGTTTGAACAACTTAGCTTACCTATGTTGATTGGATTTGTGGTATTTGGCACGATTTCAGCGCTACTTCACGAGCTCATCGTAGGAATCGCAGCCATGAACACCGGGTGGATGCCTGCGTTTGGTGTCGCACTACTATCATTGGTAATTGGTATCTGGATTGGTTTTCCAGTCAAGGCTTTGGTTGTATTAACAGCGTTTACATCGGCAACTGGGGCTGCATTTGCTGATATGGGCTACGACCTTAAAGCAGGATACATATTGAGAGGTAATAATCGTGATCCCATATTTGAGCAAAGAGGACGGCGAGAACAAATGATCGCAGGCATGTTAGGTTTTGGCATAGCGATTATAGCTGTTCTATTAACCTGGCATGATTTGTTCGCTCGTAACCTGTTTGCCCCAGTCAATTTGGCTTATGCTGCGGCTATTAAAACAAGTATAGATCAAAGCAACTTAATGAATTTCACCGGCTGGGTCATATTGGGCGCGCTACTACAGGTTATTGGCGGTACTCGGGGCCAATTAGGTATCATGCTTGCAACAGGACTATTGATAGCTAAACCTACCGTTGGCTGGATGGTTCTCCTTGGGTTGATTTGTCGTTTATGGGTAAAACGAAAGTATCGCAACCACCCTTCCCACGGACTAGAATCTTTCGCGGGCGGGATGATTGCAGGAGATGCTCTTTGTAGCATAATGCTAAGCGCCCATTCACCCGCAGTGGGGCAGAGCACGGACAAACATTAATCAACAATCAACGAGACCGTAGCCAAAAATCGCCACTAGGCTTCAAGACAGATGAATCTTCATCAATAGGAAGAATAATTCTTTTCGTTTCGCTTGGAGAATAGCTAAATTTCCTCTTATAGGCACGCGCGAATTGAACAGGACTACTGAACCCATACTCATAAGCCAAGTCAGCAATACGTTGACGAGGGGTGATTTGGGAACTCAGAATTGAATGAACTTTAGATAAACGTCGTGAACAAATGTAACTTGCTACACCGCCTACTGTTTCGAAGAGCCGATATAAATGACTCCTGGAAATACCGATTTGTTCACAAATCTGGTTAACGTTTAGTTTATTTGAATTAAGATTTTGATCGATATAGTGTCTGATCCTGTTGAATAAAGTCGTATCAATTGCAGTTTGTGCCTGAATAATATTATCTGGAGTCGCAGAAAGCGTTGCATTCAGGAAACCCAAAGTCGCTTGCATAACTTGTGGCATATCGTTCTTAGGCAAGTGGGGAGCATGTAGAAATAGCGCTCTAATATGTTCTGCAAAAAGCTGTCCCAGGCTGTGATTTAAAACTGCCCCATGAAAATTAGCCGTTGTTGTCGGGAGAAGATCTCGAGGAACCATCAACATGATGACCTCACCTTCGGCAATGCTCAAATTATATGATTGACCTAAATCGATAACAGCCAATTGTGAAGGTCTTATCTTGGCTTGGCGGCTATCATCATTATAAATCCACGAATCAGAAAGGCTAAGGCGAAAATAATAATGGTCAAGATTATCCTTGCGAATCTTGTCTAATGAACGATAAGCAAAGTTATTGATTGTACTCTCGCGCTTGCTAAGGAAACGCCAACGTCCAAGCATCAACTCCCCTAGATGCATTCCACAGAAATTAGCGTCTAAGATAGTAATTTCACGCATTTTTAGCGAAATATTATGATGCTGATGCTCTTCTCGCCAGGCATCAAACCGTTCAGCTTTAGAATAGGAGCGTGCTGAAAAACGATAGGGGTATAAATCTTCAAGATCACTCATACACACCATCCTTTCACACAAGGTTAATCACACAAGGTTAATAGTGTCACGTTGAGGAGTCAGGACATACACTGAGTTACTGTGGTTAATATATGCTTATCCTAAATAGGTACATATAATAGAAGATAGTATAAATTTAAACTTTCATTACGTTTTGCCTAATGATGTTGTGTATACAGTCACTTTTATTGCATATATGGTATGAACTTATCGTGTTGCCCTATTTCATACACGACTTTATGCAATTACCTGCTACGTATCTCACTAAAACCTGTTTCAATACAGTTGGTTAAATCATGACAACATAACTATTGGAATGGGTTCTGGATAGAGTAAGTGAAGGTGGATTGCCAGGAAAAGTTACAGATAGTCACTAAAAGCAATTATTTTAGCAAAATAACGACTTGGATAAGTGAAACAGGATCGTTAGCGATAAAATCAAGTATACTCAAGTCCATTGATCACGTGTTATAACTGCGATATCCATAAGCATTGGTTTAAGTGAAAATGAAATTGCGCGTCAAACGTTCGTTAACCATTAAACAGATGGCCGCAGTGACCGGCGTCACGCTGGTGACCATTGCTATTTTTATTACGATTCAATTGTGTCATTTTATACAGCAACGTAAAGATGATTATATCAGCCAGCTTAATAATGCGGCAGTGCAGGTACAGGCGCCTTTAACGGAAGCACTACTTAATTCCGATCTCAGTAAAGCAAAAGAGTTGCTGATAGGGCTGCGTACTGTAGGTATTTTAGGACGGGCGGATGTGGTGTTGCCGGAGGATATCCGGGTGATACGATTGAGCTTTGCTACCCATCGCCCAATCCCCGAACTGGCGAAACGAGTTTTTGGGATCCCTGTGGAAGTGAGTATTCCTCTGCATGTTTATGGTTCAGTATCGACAGATGCTAAACCGCTAGGGCATCTGATTTTGCAAGTGGATTCCAACCGAGTATATCGTTTTGCTATTAATACGTTGGCGCTGATGCTGACAACTTATTTATTACTGGCCCTTATCCTTACGGTGTCGATAAGCTGGTGTATCAACCGGATTATTGTGCACCCATTACGTGACATTGCGCGGGATCTTAATAACGATCAACCATCAGAGCCAATGGCTTGCCCTAAATACCATCAGGATGATGAACTGGGTCTGCTGATCAGGGGATATAATCGTCAATTTAATAAGCATAAACCTCCGTCATCATGAAACCATCCGTGGCGGTTTGAGGTCTAATCCTCGGTTATAATCCTAATAGGATTTCGCCTGCTAAAATTCAGGTTTTTGCTTTTTCTACCGTTATTATTGGTCGAAGGGAACATATTCTGTCATCAATGGTTAAACCTTCGAGGGCTAAAACCAAGGATAGACATCTATAGGGGTTCACATGCAGGGTACGAAAATTCGTTATTTTATTGGTGGGATAATGCTGGCAGTTGCGGGCCAGACGCAGGCAGAAGCCTTGCAGCCTGACCCTGCCTGGAAACAAGGTAAACTGGAAAACGGTTTTAACTGGCAAATTTTGCAGACGCCGCAACGTCCTAACGACAGAATACAGTTGCGTTTTGTGGTGAAAACAGGGTCATTGGCGGAGAAAACCCAACAAACGGGTTATACCTGGTTGATTCCGAAAGTGGTGCTCTTTAGTAGCAAAAGCTTATCTTCTACTAAATTAGAGCAGCTATGGAACAGTGCTATTGATCCAAAATATCCATTGCCTCCGGCAATTGTTTCATATGATTTCACACTTTATAGCTTGAGTTTGCCGCATAATCGGCCTGAACTACTAAAAGACGCGTTGAACTGGTTGGCTGATGCCGCGGGCAAAGCGGTATTTACACCTGAGACACTACAGCATGCTATGAAAATGGCTGATACATCCGTCGCAACCTATCCACCAGATATACAAGATCCCGTGTGGCGTAGACGTTTGAAAGGTTCAACGCTGTTAGGGCATGATCCGGCGCAAAACGCGCATCAGCCTATTGATTTGGACAAGCTTAAGCAGTTTTACCGGCAGTGGTATACCCCTGACATGATGACGTTATACGTTGCAGGCCATGTGGATAGCCGTACTCTGCCGGAAAATATCAGCCAAGCGTTTTCATCATTGAAAGGTAAGCGCCATACTCCGGCCACTATCGCAGCATTGTCACCAATGAAACCGGAGACCATAGGGATTATCAGCGATAAAAAGAAAGAAGATACTTTATCTCTGATTTGGGATCTCAATTGGCAGCCGATTAATGATTCACAAGTGCTTAATCACTATTGGATCAGTGATATTACCCGTGAGGCACTTTATCGCTATCTGCAACTTGGGCTGGAAAGAAAAAATGATAAGGCGTTGAAATTGGGGCTGGATTGTAAAGTCCAGTATCATCGTGCAAGTTGCGCCCTGAATCTCAACACGGCAGCGGGTAATCTAAAACCTGCAATGGAGTATTTGGCGGCTGAATTGGTCACACTACGCGATAAAGGATTGCCGAAGGGGCAGTTTGATGAGCTATATGCGCAAAAACAAGCACAACTCAGCCAGTTGTTTGCCATGTATGCTCATACCAGCACGGATATTCTGATTAATCAGCGCCTTTTGTCCCAACAGAGCAATGTGGTGGATATCGCCCCTGAGCAGTATCAGCGTTTGAGGCAAGCATTTTTGGCTTCATTGACCCCTGACATGCTTAATCGTGAGTTGAAGCATATCCTTTCACAAGAGGTGGCATTTATTCTGATTCAACCGAAAGGGGAAGCGGAGATGGATGTCGACCAGTTAAGAAACAGCTTTAATCAGATTATGTCGCTGACACCCCATAAGGATAAAGTTGACATTCCGGCACAGCCACCGATATCTAAGCCTGATGCAAAAGCGTCTTAAAGCGGTAAAAGGGCGGGTAATGCCGCCCTTCATCATTGGAAGCTACTTTTTAGCCTCAGCTCTAATCTCAGTCACATTCTTACCGCCGATTCCCCAGTTATCGGTATCGACTTCATCAATAATGACAAAAGTTGTCGCCGGATTTTTTCCTAATACATCGACCAGTAACTGAGTGGCTCCTTCAATTAATTGCTTCTTTTGTTCTGCTGTAGCACCTTCACGAGTAATTCTGATATTAACAAACGGCATAAACAGCTCCTTCTCATTGGTTATTATTGGCAGATTCGCTCTGCCAGGGCATATTTATTCGGTATTTTTATAATTATTATCCGCAGTGGCTATCCAGGCAGCGCAGAACAGCGTTAAGCGGGCAAAGAGATAGAAAAATGTCATCAGGCCGATAACAGAGCCAAATGCGGCGCCAGAAGGGGAATTAGCGAGTCGTGGTAACGTCATGGTCATAATATATTTGATCACTTCGAAGCCGATTGCTGCCATCAATGTTCCTCTCAATAGCGCTTTACGTTCTGGCTGGTGGCGAGGCAACACCCAAAATAGCCATAGGAAAAGCAGATAGTTGGCTGCAATAGAAATGGCCAATCCAATCAGGAACCAGGATGGACGCAGCCATTCAATGCCATCTAACCCTAACATCTTAACAATAGTTGCTTGGGCGGAGCCTGCGATAGAGGTCAGTGATAGCGTGATTACCAGCGCTAATAATAGCCCAATCAGAGAAATAGCATCACGAAGATATTTAAAATAGATTTTCTCGTTGTCTTCCTGATTTCGCACCCAGACAGGATGAAATTGGGCAAGAATGGCCTGACGTAAATTACTGACCCAATTCACCCCGGAATACAGCGCAATTGCCAAACCGGTTAATCCCACGGTAGTACGTTGTTTAATTGCTGTATCGACACTATTTTTCAGTGTATTGGCAAGAGTCGGATCACTAATACTGTTAGCGATGCCGTTAATCAGTTTTGCCAGCAAATCGGGATTAGAGGCCAGAATAAAACCGGCAATGGCGAAAGAGAGCATCAGAATTGGGATAAGCGACAAGAAGGAAAAATACGTTATTGCGGCGCCAAACTGATTACCCATCCGATCATTAAAACGCAGCGTTGCCCGGATAAAGTGAGCAATAATAGGAATATTGCGGATATAATTTCCTACTCTGACCGTCAGAGAAATCGCTTTTTTGCCGTGGTGAATGCCTTTCTCCAAAGGAGTTCTGGATAACTTTTCCGGCTGATGTTGGGTTGTTTCCTGTTTTTCTGCACGCTTTGGCATGTATAGCCTCAAATAGTTACCTTGTATGAATATGAGCGATCTCATCATGCCATACTTCTACGAGATTATTCCGTTGTCAAATCTAGGTTACTTGTCAAAGTGATATGCCATCAGCCTAGCGAGGCGGGATTTTCCGGGCGATAGTCTTGGGTGAAATTTAATCTTCCATTTATTAATGTCATTGATATAATATTAACCAATGAAACAATAACTCAGGAGGTAATTAGTATGGCTATACCGGTTTATCTTTGGCTTCAAGACGATGGTGGTTCAGATATAAAAGGATCTGTAGACATAATGAATCGAGAAGGCAGTATTGAAGTGCTAGAACTTATGCATACTGTCGAGTTACCGACGGATGACATAACAGGGAAGATTACAGGGAAACGTGTTCATGGTGGATTTGCTTTTGAGAAAGAAATCGATTCATCATCACCTTATTTATATAAAGCATTAAGTACAGGTCAGACCTTAAAGAAGGCTGAGTTTAGCTTCTATAAAATAGATGATTCTGGTCAAGAAAAGGAGTACTTTAAAATTATATTGGAAAACGTCAGAGTTTCTTCTATTGTTACATTTATGCACGATATTAAAAATGGCTTTTTTGAAAAGCATACTCATCATGAATATGTTGATTTGAGCTATGAAAAAATAACATGGCATTATCTTGATGGGAATATTATATGTTCAGATAGTTGGGCCGAGAGGGCATAAATATGTGGGTGTTTAAGGTTAATTCAGGCAAGCTATATCATAATGGAACCTTCATTGCAGAAGGGTATTCTGGTGCTGTTGGATTTAAAAATAATACTGCTAATGAATGTGTTCCTTTTAAAGGGCCTTTGCCTCGTGGAAGTTACAAGATTGGTCCCCCTCATTACAGTGTGAAAACGAAAGCTTACACTTTATCTTTAATACCGGATAGCAGTAATAGTATGTGTGGAAGGGGGGCTTTTAAAATTCATGGCGATAATAGGAAACATCCTGGAACAGGCTCTGACGGTTGTATTGTTCTTAGTTTATCCATCAGGAAACAAATATGGGTCAGTGGCGATCACGATTTAATGGTCGAATAATATTACTATCGGTAGCTATATTATCATTTTCAATATCTGCTATTGCCGCAGGACCTGATTGTTCAGATATAAATGGATGGGCAACTCAGCTTACTGCAAATAGTTTGAATGACTTTGGTATTGATAGACATAATATCGATTTCGATAAAACGAAAACATCATTAATTCTTTCTGAGAAATTAAACAAAAGTGAAGTAGCTATTATTCTACAACGTGAAATAGCTAAAGCTGAAAAGGACAAAATACTGAGTGATAAACATGAATTTGACGATATTTATTTATCTCATCCGATTTATAGGCAAATATATCATATAACATTTACCAACAAATCTAGGGATAAACTCAGTTTCATAACAACGACTTTAGCTTCAGATGATGAATGTTCTATCGGTATAGAAAATATTTATCAAATTTCAAAGGAAATACAAAAATATTGATGCTAGCTTTATTTAAAAGCCGCTTTCATTGTAGCGGCTTATTATCTGACAATTCAAAGTGTAAAGTGTACTTGTATGGAGTTGATATCCCCTATTCATGCATAGTGAATACTCTCTTATTGAATATCTTCATGATTAAGTATATTGATATGCTGATAATCATGAATAAAAACACTTTTAATGAAAAATTATATATAACAATGCTGGATAAATATGAGATTGGTATCCACATTAATATTGAAGCAGCTATTAATATAATTGAAATTAATACTTTGTGTGAGATTTTTATCTTTTCGTTAGAATAATTAATATCCTCTGGTTTATATCCGCTCATCAATATGTCAAATGCTCTGCTAATATTAACGGATATGCTTATTAACGTAGTAATTAGCATTATTGCCATAGCGTAATCTACATATCTAAATAATGGATTATTGAACTCAAATACGGACATGAAAATAATATATGCAATGAATATATTTGAACAAATAGTTTCCTTCCTAAATATTCTATTTATTTTAATTTGTGATTTATAGTAATTTTTATGTTTTAAAGTCTGCTTGCAAATTCTAAATATCATGATATTCCCAAGTCATTTGTTGATTTTTCAACATTATGGGGAAATATTAATATTGTCAATTGGAGTTATTGAAATATTCAATATATGTGACAATAAAAAGATCCCTCATTTGAAGGATCTTTTATAAAAGAACAAATTAATCAGATTTACGATTAATTATTTCGCCATTAGTTGTACTACTTTCAGTTTCATTACTATAAGTTTTCACCAAAGGTATTTTGCCGGATAATACACCTTCCTGAACTGCCTTAACAATTCCGCTTACAGAATCAGGTAATTCAACATTGCCGCCTTTACTATTGTCATAGCCGGTAACAGATTGTTGTTCCACATTTTGGGTATTAAGAATGACATTGCCTTTCTCGCTACCAATCTGCCCGCCGATCAGATGAGTATTTCCTTTTACATCTAAATTAACCCCTTGATTGCCGGAAATAACCGATTGTTCGCCGACATTTTCCCGATCTTTAATATCAACATTACTCTTAAGTTTACCTGTAACCCCATTAATACCTTTAATATTATTAAGACTATTAAATGCAGAAGTTAATCTTTCCTGCCATCCTTTCGGTTGTGGCTCTTCGGTTGGGTTTTTAGATGGATCATCTTTCAATACCTCATCTTTCGATACATCGTCTTTAGGCGAATCATCCTTAGTTGCCTCGTCTTTAGGGATATCGTCACTTTTTACTTTGGATTCTTTCGTGTAATTAATGCCAGCATCAACACCGACATTTAACCCATGTTCAGTATCTTTACGGCTTTCAACTCGGAGATCGCCGCCAATACTGCCTTTTACCTGATCAGCTTCTATACGTGCTCCGGCAACTGTCGTATCGCCGCCGCTGTTGATAACGACATTTTCACCTTTGATATGGCTATTACGTTGGGTTGTTGCTTGCAGGCGATCAATACCCGCTTTGACTTCCCCGCCAAAGTTATGTTTTGTGGTGGTGGTTGTACTTTCATCTTCCGCTTTCTTGATCGAGCTTGCATTCCCTCCATTGCCTTTCAGGTTAAATTCCCAACCATCGTTATTAATGCGATCCTGAACAGATACCAGTTCAACATTACCTTGTTTAGCATTCAGGTCGATTTGCTTACCGCTCACTTCTACGCCTTTCAGCGTCAAGTTATTGCCTGCACTTAGATTGACGCCTTGCTGACCGCTAATCTCACTAACCTGAGCTGTGGTGCTGTTTTTACTATCTGTGTTGTAACCGCCGCCAAGACCGATATGAACATTCTTGCCCTCTGGCGAGTTTCCCCCTTTAGCAGATGCTTCTCCGTTATAACCGGTTGCTGTTTTCGTTGTGCTATTGGCGGCATTATCAAAACGGATATCACCTTTAGCATCTATATTGGCTTTGCCAGCGCCGGTATTCAGAGATGTGCCTTGGTATTCAGCGTCCCTTTCGACGCGAATATTAATATCATCTGCTGCGGTAATCCGGCTGGTTATTGCTTCGGTTGTCGCGGTATGGCTGCTTTGTGTGCCGCCTTTGCCTTTACCATTACCGGAGATATCTTCACCGGTGGTGGTATAAACCCGTAAGTCAGCATTGCCGCGGGTTTCACTGTGGCTGCTTTCGTGGTGATTCTGCGCTGCTTTACTGTTATGGCTACCGGCAGTCAGTATGACGTTACCCTTATCAGCACGATATTTAGTACCCTGATCATACAGTTCGCCATTGGTTTTCATGACGATATTGCCGGCCTGAACAGAAGTCACAACTGCTTCGGACTTTTTGTTTGCGGTCTGGATATTACTGCCGTTGGCGGCAATATCTGCGCCGAAATTAGGTGTGCCTTTTTTGGTTAAAGTGCCATCCAGCGCAGACTTAGCGGGTTCTTTAACGACTTTCTCAATTGGGCGAGTAACCGCGCTATAATCGACATTGACGCCAATATCTGTGCCAACCTGTAGTTTGTGGTTAGTATTTGATGTCGTATTCGATACGGCCAGATTGCTGACCTTGCCTGCCTCAGCGGTATAAGTGCCATTGACTTCATGCTTAGTCCCTTCCTGAACCAATTCACCGTTGGTTTTAATGTTCAAATTACCTGCGATTCGAGAACCGGAAACAACGGCAGTCGTACTGGTATGATTGTTATTATTACCTTCATAATTACCATGAATACCAGAACCAAATTTATCAACTCCTCCGGTAAGATAACCCCCAACGTATGTTTTACTCTGAGATTTCTCTTCGGATTTTTTATTATCCGCCGCTAACAGATGAACATTCGCTCCGGTGAGTTTAGCATCACCTGTAGTCGTCACCAGATTGGAACCACGCAAGGTGACATCTTTATCAGCATCGATAGTGATGCTACCGCCACTCAACGAGGAAGCTTGCTGTGTTATCGTCTGATTTTTTTGACTGTTACTGGTATGTTCAATACCTATTCCGGCACGATACTGTTTATCCCCCTTTGGTTGGAAGTGGACTTGCGGCTCTAGATAGGTGCTTTGTTTATCAACCTGTTTCTGCTCGCCATAAGAGAGCACGTTGATATTACCGGATGTGTTCAGGCTAAGCGCGCCGGTACTTTGCACCTGACTGCCAATAATATTGATATCTTCATCACCGAGTAATTTGAGATCCGCTTCAGAAACCAACTCGCTGCCATGAGATTTCTGTTGATGGTTATTGGTTCTTTTTGAGCTGTTAGTAATGTTGAGTACGGTGCCTGTTCGCTCATCGATTTTTTGATTGATATGACTGACCGCATTATCGATGGTTACTTCACCACTATTAGCGTGCACGAAAGCACCTTGGGTCGCTTTTACTTTACTGCCGGTAATCGCTATACCCTCGTGACCTGATAGCAATAAACGCCCATTAGCCGTCAATTCGGATGCGTGGCTGGTTTCTTTCAACTCACTATTGTCTTTATTCTTGCCGCCGCCGATACCGCCCCAGTATCTTTTATCATCACGAACAGCACCGCTATTAGCTGTTTTCTGAACATCGATTTGCAGTTGTTTACCGGCTTCCAGTGTCAGATTTTGACCTGCATGGACTTTCGCCCCCAAAATCTCGGCTTGATTTCCCGCTTTAATATCAAGATTACGACCTGCTTGTAATTCACTGGCAATCAGGCGTTCGGTCTGTTTACTCTCTTCCCAACTTCCGGTCTGCAATTTAGCTGTTTGATTTTTTTTATAACCTTTTTCTGATGATGTTTCTATTTCAGTTAAACCGGCAATCTGCACATCTTTTTTCGCTGTAATAGCCAGCTTATCGTTGGCATTTATTTGGCTGCCACGGATTTTAACGTCACCTTCAACGGCATTTAAATTCACATTCTGCCGGGCGGTTATCGTATTCCCTGCCTGATGTAGTTTTTCACTTTCTCGAGTTACCTCATTGCGCCGGGAATAACTCCATTGGTTATCAATATTTTTAGTAGATTGCTTTAACTGCTGCCCATCTAAAGTCAGATTAGCGCCACTCAGATTAACATCATCACCCACGATATCCGTGGCTGTAATCCGGTTATTATTATTGGCGACCAATGAGATATTTTTGCCTGCTAGTTGAGTGCGGGCAAGTGACTGACTACTTTTACTGTCATTGGTATAAGAACCGCTGAAATAGCTTTGGTAATTATTGCTACCATCACGGTTATATGCTGATTCGCTGACTTTACCTTTTACTTCAATATTATTACCTGTGAGCGCAACATCTCCGCCTTGCAGGTGCGCTGCCTCTAAATTGAGATTGCCGTGGGAATTAACCATAATCTCATCACTGGCAGTGAGAGAACCTTGCAAATTAACTCCACTGCCTTTTGCCGTATTAAGTAGACGGATACGCCCGGCTTGCATACTACCGAGATAATAGCTATCGAGAACACCGGTTAACTGTTGTTGAGAATCAATGATTTCTCCTGTGGCTGAGGTTTTATTTTCACCACTGATCGCATTAATCTCTTTTTGAGCGGTGACTGGGCCCCGGTTGTCAATTTTGGGTGCGATAAGATCAAGGATTGCATTGGCGATTAGACCATCCGATTTAATTTTCAGGCTATTCTGATTATTAAACATATTAAAACCTTGCAAATCACCTTGTTCTACCAATGGATTACCCACAACCAGAGAAGCGCGGTTAGTATTGATAAAACCACATCCATTACAGGTGATGCCATTCGGGTTTGCCAGTACATAATCTGCTGCTATGCCAAACACCTCCTGTTGACCTAATAACAGGGAAGGGTTCCTGCTGATAACTTCATTCAGAATCAGACTAGCGGCTTGACCATTTAAATTAGGGTTAGCGGCGAGCTGACCTGCTAATTGTGATTGCCCCTCCTTTAACGCATTATTTAAGACGACGCCCATCTGACCGACGTTGTAATCCAGATATTGGTTATGCGACAACCCGGAAGAAGAGGGAGTCACGATATTCACAACCGTTGCTTTACCTTCGGCAGCGAAAATATCGGGATGGTGTGCTGGATCGCCGCCGCCAACGATTTCACTGGCGAAACTGGTAGAACAGGAAACAAGAATGATTGCCATAGAAGCGGTAAGCTTGCCGGTAGGGGATAACCTGAATTTTTTGTTTTTCATACATTAGTCTCTATATATTTAGTTATATTGCTGTGTGAACAGCGTTGGGTACTGCTTAAAACCATCAAAAGGTGTAAGAAAAACGGACTAGCGCCTGAATGGGTTCATCAGATGCTTGGCGATTGGAAAGTAACTTTCCGCGGCTGGTTTCTATATCGAATACCATGCGTTGGTATTTCAGCGTGGCGCCAGAACTGATTCCGGCGCTGCTTTGCCAGCCTTGTGGGCTGCGATATCCCTGAACCCGGCCGGTATCAATGCCGATACGCATCGATAATGTGCTGTTGACGAGGTGAAATGTCCGGGACAGCGTATTTTGCAGATACCAGCCGTTATCCCCGGATAGCGTATTTTTGCTAAATCCCCGGACTGCATTCCGATCAGTAATATTTAGCCATTCGACGCCGGGCAGACCGCGCCGGTTGTATTGCCCATAAAACAGGTTATTGAGCTGATAAGACGAGTTGAACAGCATAAAACGCTGATGCAGATTGACCATCAACTTGCCTTTGGTGAACTGTTTATCGAGATAAGAGGTTCCGGTTTGTGCTCCCAACCAAGGCAAACCCTGTTCAACACTCAGATTGAGCGTGATTAATCCGGTTGGAATGATATGTAAATGATTAACACCGAGTTCAAAGACACTCAATGTTTGGCTACTGACGCCAATCTTGGCCTCGTCGATGTAATTATTGTAATTCTTGTAAGTTAATTGCCCGCTGACACTATTAATCTGAGATTGATTACGATAGAAGGCAAAATCGGAACGCATGCCGATTTGCTGAGTATCGCCATAAATCTTTATGGTTCTCATTTGTAAATGGGGGCGGCTGGCATATTGGGAATAACTACCAAACCCACTGAATGTTGCTGCGCCATAGGGCACCGAATAAAGCAGAGTATAAGCACGGCTATACCGGTTGGATGGGCTATCCAACGTACTACTGGCATTCAGACTGATGAAATCGGATAAACCAAATGGACTGTCAAAACTGGCATTAGTGCGGACCAGCCATTTCCCGGTGCTCTTTTGCCCGTAATTATCAGTTTTGATATTCAATAACCAAGGCTTACTGCGCTGATTATGCAGTTTAATCACTGAACCGCCATTCACTGTTCCCGGTAAAATATCTAAGGTGGTTTTATTGGACTGTAGCCGGTTAGCCTGATCTAAACCTTGATCGAGTTGTGTGATATTGAGCGGTTGTTTTTCCAGACCGGGAAATAACATACTGCTATTTACCCAGCGATCACCGCCTTCGATTTTTTCAATAAACCCTTCGATAACATTTAGTCCTAACTCTCCATCGGTATTAGGGGCAATAAACTGAATACGGGCGGTGATATAGCCTTTACTGATATAAAGATGAGTCAGTTCGTGGCTGAGCCGATTGATATCATGACTGCTGATACACGTCGGGGACAAAGCGCTGAGCGTACTTAAATCCCGAACTGAGAGCAGGGAGATTCCTTTAAGGTAAACACCGGTTAACGGCAGACATTGTTTGGATTCCGGTAACTCTGGCGCAGGAGTTGGTTCAGGGACAGTATTAGCCTGCTGCTTTAATTGCTGATATCGGCGTTGTTCTATCAGTTGGTTAATTTCCCTGGAACTCTCTTGCAGAGTTCTTCTCGCCTCAGTCATTGGCAGGTTATCATTTATCTCTGCCGGAGAGGCGATTATCTGAAAGGAAATACAACCCAATATTAAAATAGATATTCTTTTTATCATTCATTCACCGATAAGGATGATATTTTATTCCATGAAACCTAAATATAGGGTGATAGCCTGATGGTAATGACATTCAGATTGGCTAAATTATTTGTTATTAAAGCACACTCCTGGTTATATCTTGCTCTGATTAACGAGTGACGTTTCTTTTATATCTCGATTTTCTATTAGAAATTTTAATTAGTTGGTTATTCGGATAATAATGAGTTAATAAGAGCAATGATTTTATTGCTTATTAATGAATTAACTTAAGTGGAATAAGTAACAGGTGAGTTTTTTTAAATAATAGTGTGGGTTGTACTAGGAAAATTTTTAAAGAAAGGAAAGCTTAATCTAAGCAAGTAATAATAAGCTAAATTTTAATTCACTGTTATTTAGCTTAATAGACGATAATGTCAGATGTAATAGTTCCTGTAAGTTATTTTAGTTAAAGAAATAAATAATAGAGAGAAAATCATCTGAATTGATGACAGAATAATTGTCGGAAGATTGTTGAATTTATGGAGAGGAATAGAGTTTACCAAGATGTTAGAAGATTTTATTGATAAGGAAATGGTATTATTATATAAGTAATTGTTTATTATAGATATTTAAGTAAAGTGAAAGTTAAAAATACTGGAAAACTATTTTAATAATTTTCCAGTAGAAAATGGCAATATGAAAATGATCAGTTATTAGTTACTTCAATATATGGATCATATCGATAATAACCCAGGAGCTTTTTGCCATCATAAGCAGCAAAGAACCATGTATATTGTTCTTCGCCTGGTCTATGAGCTGTTGCTTGGAAATAACTGTCTTGAGATTCAACGAAAATTACCTTAGGCGCATCTTCATCTGCATTAACGCCTGAAGGAACCATTGGAACTTTTTTGCCTATAGGGTTCTGTGACCATATTTGTGATGGGACAGAGATGACATCTTCTCCTTTACTCAGTTTTTTGAATTTATACAGTATAATTGTATAGTCGAAATTATTAGATACAGTTGTCGCCCTCCATCTAATATTTGCATTAATGGGAACAGTTACACGGGCACCAGATGAACTCGCCACTTTTAGCCCAAACTCTGGAGTATAATTAGCTATATATACATGCTGACGGATAATTGTTGGCTCTTTAGGGTCCAGAGAACTTTTAAGATTATTAGTGTGAAGATATTCAATTATTGACTCAATATCAATAACAAAGGTCACATCAGCTGTAACAGAGTTCCTGGCTGTAACAGTATCATCTTTACCCTGAATGATTTCACTCATTATAACACCTCTTTACATATTTAACTTATTTATTAGGAATCGAAAGGTTATTTTGCTTACTCATTATTATTCTAATAACTTTCTTTTTATATAATTAACTATTAAAGTTGAAACAGCTACTAGTATAAACCATAGTTTATATGAGTAAATTACTCATATATTTATCAGGTATTACTTCATAT
>NZ_JAZGJN010000249.1:0-34979 GCF_038085095.1 Photorhabdus sp. P32
AGACGCAACGGCCGGAGTAAAACCGAATATGCCTGGCGGCGATAGCGCGGCGGTCCCACCTGACCCCATGCCGAACTCAGCAGTGAAACGCCGTAGCGCCGATGGTAGTGTGGGGTCTCCCCATGTGAGAGTAGGGAACTGCCAGGCTTTAAATACAGTGGAAACCCTCAGCGAGAGCTGGGGGTTTTTGCGTATTAGGGGCTATATATCATTTTATTTGCATATATTATCTAGTTACTACCTCTATCCATGTTATCAGGGCTGCTATATACATAATATGTGGCCGACTTGAATGTGAGTACTAAAATAATAAGTTTATGCTTTCTTATGCCCATAAATAATGTATTTATGGTTGATATCATGGCTAAGACACTTGGATATTGAATCCAAATCATTTACCTGAAGCTTTGATATTTTTCTCGTCAGAAAGCTCGCTATATTTCATCAGGTTTTTATTACCATCGATCACCATTAGCTCTTTCTGTGGTTTGAAACAATTGCTTAATGGTGAACGGCAGTACTTTGGATATTTATGATAAATACCTAGCCAATCACTGATAAGGTAATAATTGTCTGAAGTTGAGAATGGGGTATTTATTACTCCAGTATGACGGTATTTTTGATCAACATTATCGTTATACCAGATAAATAAGGGAATATTGTAAGCTTCTTTTCGAGGATGACTAACTCCGTGGTGATAACGGATGTCACCGTTTTTATCTAAACGTTGTAACCCATGATCTGAAAAATAGAGAATAGACGCTTTATGGTCTTTGATTTTATTAACAATTTTCTCTATTAGTTGATCTGTATAAATTATTGAGCTGTCATAGCAATTATCATCTTCGTTCGATGAAAAAGATATCAGTTTATTTTCGGGAAATCGGTTACAGGATGGCTCATGACTGCCATAGATATGCATAATAATAAATTTCTTACCTTTCTGTTTTAGAGCATCATCTAAATAGGGTAGTAATTCTTCATCATATCCAATATATTCATTCCATTTTTGGCTTTCAGCCATATTAGCAATAACTGTGATCAAGCTATTTCTTTTACCTGATCTTCCTTGGTTACTTATCCAGGTTGTCTTAAATCCTGCATCTTTAGCTAAAGATATAATATTGTCGGCATAATGAACCTTATTTCTGAGTTGATATAGAGTAATATTAGAAAGTGAAATAGGTAAGGATAATATAGTCACTGGAGCTGGAGAAATAGCTTGATTGAATATCAACATATTTCTTTGCATCGTGTTCAATGTTGGGGTTGTGGTTTTGTTGTAACCATACAGAGACATATGATCTCTTCTTGCTGATTCTCCTATTATCAATATGTAAATATCAATATCTTTATCTTCTTTTATATAATTAAAATTCACTTTAACAGAAGAAATATTTTTAATTTGTTGATTTTCATATATTGCCTTTACCATTGCTGATGAGTTATAGAATGGTGTTCCCATTAAAAAGTGTTCTGATAGAATAATATCATCTAAATATTTTTTTCCTGAGATATAGTAGTCAATAGGCATTAACAGACAGACAAAAATAAAAGCCCATAAACTAGATTTGAGTAATCTTTTGTCTATATTTTTTGATAGCCATCTAATAGACAAAAAATATATTAACAACATGAAAATAAAGAAAAATACATAGTATTTGTTGTAAGACAACATACCTACAGCTTCATTGCTATTTGTATTAATAAAAGTATTAGCAATAGTTGAAGAAAAGTTTATATGATGTTCATTAAAGAAGAAAAAAGATGTAGATATATTAAGTGACCACAATAGAGAAATAAGTAAAACCAAAGGCTTAAGATATTTATAACAATAAAAAAATGCATTAACACTTGCTAACAAGAAACTCAGTAATATTATTTTTAATTTATACTCACCCGATAAATCACTAATGAATATTATCGGTAGTAAAGAGAGAGTCAAAATAATAATAATTGGCCATTTGTTTCGCATACAGATTAATAATTTAATTAATAAATTTAAATAAAAGAGTTAATCATTAACCTAGGATTAAAACAAGAGGTTAACTTGTGAAATAGCTCTGAATTTAGGTGGATTCTAGTGAAAATACCTCTCCCGAAGGAGAGGTTGGACATAAAAATGTAATTAGTGTGCTTTTCCTTGTGCGATACCAAGTCCTGTTTGTGATCGAATAAACTGGATTCTAAATTGTTCTCTTTCCTGTATACCTTGTTGTGAATTATCGGTGATAGAAAATAGCCATGAACCAATAAAAGCGATAATCATTGAAAATAATGCTGGATATTCATAAGGATAGATTGGTTTCTCGTGACCAAGAATGCTAACCCAGATTGTTGGGCCGAGGATCATCAAAACTACCGCTGTAATTAATCCTAGCCAACCTCCGGCTAAGGCACCACGGGTGGTGAGTTTACGCCAGTACATAGATAAAAGAATAATTGGGAAGTTACAGCTTGCAGCAATAGAAAATGCCAATCCAACCATAAAGGCTATATTCTGGTTTTCAAATAAAATACCTAATCCGATTGCGATAAACCCAAGTACCACAACTGTTATTTTTGATACTTTCAGTTCATCTCGTTCATTAGCTTTACCACGTTTAATGGCGTTTGCGTATAGGTCATGTGATACCGCTGATGCGCCAGCCAGTGTTAGCCCCGCAACAACAGCTAGAATTGTGGCAAAAGCGACAGCAGAGATGAAACCCAGGAACAAGTTGCCGCCAACTGCATTAGCAAGGTGAACGGCTGCCATGTTAGTACCACCAATGAGTGCACCGGTAGCATCTTTAAAGGAAGGGTTTGGACTAACCAGTAAAATAGCACCGAAACCGATGATAAAGGTCAGAATGTAAAAATAGCCAATAAAGCCAGTCGCATAGAAAACGCTTTTTCGTGCTTCTTTCGCATCACTTACAGTAAAGAAACGCATAATAATATGAGGTAAGCCAGCAGTACCAAACATCAATGCGAGACCGAGGGAAAGCGCGGATATTGGGTCAGATACCAATCCTCCTGGACTCATGATGGCTTCACCTCTTGAATGAACAGCAACGGCTTCTTTGAATAGGGTATTGAAATTGAAGTTTATTGCTTTCATGACCATAAGGGCCATAAAGGTGGCGCCAGCTAGCAATAGGATAGCTTTGATAATTTGTACCCAGGTCGTTGCCAGCATACCGCCAAACAGAACATAAAATACCATCAGGATACCAACCAATACGACCGCTACATGGTAATTGAGCCCAAAAAGCAATTCGATAAGTTTACCTGCCCCAACCATTTGGGCGATAAGATAGAGGGCGACAACAAACAGTGAGCCAATTGCAGATAATATACGGATCGGGCGTTGTTGTAACCGGTAGGAGGCGACATCAGCGAAAGTATAGCGTCCAAGGTTTCTTAATCTTTCGGCAATCAGAAATAGGATAATAGGCCAGCCAATCAAGAAGCCGATAGAATAAATTAGTCCATCATAACCAGACGTATAGACTAAAGCGGAAATACCGAGGAATGATGCTGCGGACATAAAATCTCCCGCAATTGCCATTCCATTTTGGAAACCAGTAATACGTCCACCCGCAGTGTAGTAATCAGCACGGGAGCGGGTTTTTTTTGAGGCCCAGTAAGTGATGTAGAGAGTAAAACCAACAAACAGGACAAACATGATAATAGCTTGAATATTGACAGGTTGCTTTTCTACGGTTCCAGAGATTGTGTTAGCCCAGGTGAGATGAGGAAATAGCACTATTGCTGATAACAGGAACTTTTTCATTTATTTACCTCACTGAGAATTTGTGAGGTAAGGTGATCAAACTCGTTATTGGCTCTGATTACATATAAGCCGGTTAAAATGAATGAAATAACAATTAAACCAACACCAACTGGTATTCCACGGGTGATATTGGAACCATTATAAAGGGGAGTACCTAGCCATTCGGGTGAAAATGCAATGAGAAAAATAAAACCGATATACAGAATTAATGTAATTATTGATAGCAGCCATGCAAAACGTCCTCGTTTTTCAACTAATTCTTTGAAACGAGGGTTATTCTCGATCCCTAGGTAAATATCGTCATTCATCGGAGTATATCCTCTTATATTTATTATATTTTGATTACAGCCGCCTTATGGCGGCATGATCTGTCACGAAATACTCATTGTTTGTTTTTCTTCCAACAATTTTTCTACTACTCCTGGATCTGCTAGTGTTGAAATATCTCCTAGATTGCTGGTATCGCCGGAAGCTATTTTGCGCAGAATACGACGCATAATTTTTCCTGAGCGAGTTTTTGGTAAGGAGTCTGTCCAGTGTAGGATGTCTGGCGTAGCAATCGGGCCGATTTCTTTACGTACCCAATTACGGACTTCTGTATAGAGTTCTGGAGAGGGTTCTTCACCATGATTCAAGGTGACATAGGCATAAATTGCTTGCCCTTTAATGTTATGCGGGGTACCTACGACAGCCGCTTCTGCAATTTTAGGATGGGAGACCAAAGCAGATTCAATTTCAGCAGTACCTAGACGGTGGCCTGAAATATTCAGCACATCATCAACACGGCCAGTTATCCAATAGTAGCCATCTTCGTCACGGCGTGCGCCATCACCACTAAAATACATTCCCTTAAAGGTAGAGAAATAGGTTTGTTCAAAACGGTCATGATCGCCAAATAGTGAGCGTGCTTGTCCTGGCCAGGAATCGGTAATAACTAAGTTTCCTTCGCAAACACCTTCTAGTAGTTCACCAAGATTATCAACCAACGCGGGCTGAACACCGAAGAAAGGTAGCGTTGCGGAACCCGCTTTCAGTTCGGTTGCGCCTGGCAGAGGTGTGATCATGAAACCACCAGTTTCTGTTTGCCACCAAGTATCGACAATTGGGCATTTGCTGTTACCAATTTTCTGATAATACCATTCCCAAGCTTCCGGGTTAATCGGCTCGCCGACTGATCCCATAATACGCAGAGAAGTCCGTTTCGTTCCTTCAATAGCTTTGTCGCCTTCAGCCATCAGGGCTCGGATCGCTGTTGGTGCTGTATACAGGATATTTACCTGATGTTTATCAATAACCTGACTTAGACGGTTAACCGCAGGATAATTTGGCACGCCTTCAAACATTAGAGTAATAGCGCCGCAGGAAAGGGGACCGTAGAGCAGATAACTATGCCCGGTAACCCAGCCTACATCTGCTGTACACCAATAGATTTCTCCCGGCTGATAGTCGAATACATATTTAAATGTTAGAGATGCATATACAAGGTAACCTCCGGTGGTGTGCAGTACACCTTTAGGTTTACCGGTAGATCCGGAAGTATAGAGAATAAACAGCGGGTCTTCTGCATTCATCTCTTCAACTGGGCAGTCAGCACTAACGTTTGCTATCAATTCATGCCACCAAAGGTCACGGCCAGATTGCCAGTGACTAATATTTCCAGTACGTTTAAAAACGATTACATTAGACACACTGACAACGGCTGCATTACTTAATGCGTCATCGACATTCTTTTTCAGGGGAATAGTGCGTCCGGCTCTCAATCCTTCATCGGCAGTAATGACAAGTTTAGTATTCGAATCGATGATGCGCCCGGATACGGCGTCAGGAGAAAAACCCGCGAAAATAACAGAGTGGATAGCACCAATGCGGGCACATGCTAACATGGCAACTGCTGCTTCTGGCACCATCGGCATGTAAATAGCAACAACATCGCCTTTTTTAATACCAAGATTTTTTAATACATTGGCAAACTGGCATACATTATGGTGTAGTTCACGATAGGTTATTGCTTTGGATTCTGTTGGATCATCACCTTCCCAGATAATAGCGGTTTGATCACCACGTTCTTTTAAATGACGATCAAGACAATTTGCGCTTAAATTTAGTGTTCCATCTTCAAACCAGCGGATACTGATATGTCCGGGATCAAAAGAGGTATTCTTTACCTTGGTGTAAGGTTGAATCCAATCAACAATTTTGCCTTTCTCACCCCAGAATCTTTCCGGATCTTGCAACGATAATTGGTAGTTTTGTTGGTATTGTTGTTTATTTATCAGGGCATGTTCTGCAATGGCGGCAGGAATAGGGTGCTTCATTATTTTGGTCATATAATATTCTCCTTGCGAATGTTAATATTATGTCAAATCAAAGTTAACTAAAGTGTAAAGAGAATTTTTGTTTTTTTTTTGCGCGGAAGATCACGTAATAAAAAGAAAATTTTTCACGTAATTGTCATTTAGTGTGGCGGGTTTCTTTAGGTTTAATTGCTAATCAAAAATAGTAATTCAAAATCCTAATCTAATAATAATGTTAAATATAGATAAATTGACTGATAAGTCACTGAAACACAGTTGTATAATAAAACCATGATAAGAATATGGTATTGATAAACATTTCCAATAATATTTAATTAACTATAATGATCACGTTGTTCACAAGGTGTGGACTTTGAACCATTCTTATATGACTGGAGTACATGATATGAGCTACTCATTACCTTCTCTTCCTTATTCTTATGAAGCTCTGGAACCTCATTTTGATAAGCAGACGATGGAAATCCACCATACCAAGCATCATCAGACTTACGTCAATAATACCAATAGCGCCTTGGAAGCTTTCCCTGAGCTGGCGGGGCTGGATATTGATGATCTGATTCAGCAATTAGATAAGATACCTGCTGATAAACGTACTTTTGTACGTAACAATGCTGGTGGACACGCTAACCATAGCTTGTTTTGGAAAGGTCTGAAATTAGGTACGACTCTGCAAGGTCCATTAAAAGAAGCGATTGAACGTGATTTCGGTAGCATAGATTCTTTTAAAGAGAAATTTGAGCAGGCGGCGGCTACCCGTTTTGGCTCTGGCTGGGCGTGGCTAGTACTGAAAGATGATGGCAAACTGGCGGTTGTATCGACTGCTAACCAGGATAGCCCACTAATGGGGGAAGCTATTTCTGGTGCATCCGGTTATCCAATTATTGGTCTGGATGTTTGGGAACATGCTTATTATTTACAGTACCAAAACCGTCGTCCTGACTATATTAAAGCATTCTGGAGCGTTGTTAACTGGGATGAAGCAGCAAGACGTTACCAGGAAAAAGTGAAATAACTTACGGAATAATTTCTCTTTTCTGCTATGCCGGCTGATATGACTGCCGGCATTTTTATTGGTTGAATGTTGGTTTATGATGGTGATGTCAGACTGATTTCAATAAGGAAAGTGAATTATGTATTGTCCGCAGGTATATACAGGTAAAATTGAAATATCAGGAAAACTTTCTGCCAGCGCAATTAACAAACGGATGGTTGATGGTAGCCTGCGTCTGACTTCTTTAGGATTAGAAGGTGATGAGCAGGCCGAAACCCGTTTCCACGGCGGCCCTGATCGTGCACTTTGTCATTATCCTCGTGAACACTATGATTTCTGGAAACATCAATTTCCTGATCAAGAAGATTTTTTTATTGCTCCAGCATTTGGTGAAAATATTTCCACAACTGGGTTGACTGAAGAAAATGTTTGTATTGGTGACATTTTCAGTTGGGGAGGGGCAATAATTCAAGTAACTCAACCTCGTTCGCCTTGTTACAAACTTAATTCTCATTCTGGTATCAGCAATTTTTCTGCCATTATGCAGGAGAGTGGGCGCTGTGGCTGGCTTTATAGAATTATTGCTGCGGGAAATGTCAGCCCAGATGAACCTCTTGTTCTTATTTCCCGTAATAGTGATGTTTTCGTTAAGGAAGCGATAGCGATTGCGTTTAATATGCCATTTGATGAAGAGCAATATCGTCGGTTGATGAGTGCCGCTGGGTTATCTGCTAGTTGGAGCTTGACTATGCAAAAGCGGGTGATGTTTGGAAAGATTGAGGATTTTAACCGTAGGTTGTTCGGAAAATGATAAACTGTGCACGTTCACCACGTGCACATTTTAGATTGCTGACTTTTAGCGTCTTGACTATTTATCACTGCTAAGTTTTCGTCAATGATAAAACGAAAAGGTTTTTACTGGCAGTTTGCATGGACATTAAGCGTCTTTTCATCGCATTTTGTTACTATTAGATGGATTTTAATTTAGAATTACCTCCATTCCCCAAACGGTCCCTAAGTCATGTGAGTAAATTTCGGCGATTCCGCCAATAATACCCGGTTATCCAGAACAATCCTTGTTAAGATAGAAACCACAATGTCCGATATCAATAACCTGCTGCGGGATCCGCAGTTTTTTTCCATGCTGCATAAACAGATGTTGCAGTTTGCCAGCTTGCAGTTGAATGATTTTCATCAAGCGGAAGATGTTGTCCAAGAGGCGCTGGAAGGGGCGATGAAGAATGCCGCTTCTTTTGCCGGACGAGCCGCCTGGAAGAGCTGGGTGTTTACGATCCTGCGCAACAAAATCTCGGATGCCTTGCGTATGCGTTATCGGCATAGTAGCGTGCAATTGACTGATGATGCTGATGAGCAAAATTTTGAAGCGTTGTTTGATGAATCTGGTCATTGGCCGCGAAACGAGCATCCTCAGCGCTGGCATTTACCGGATGAGGCGGCCGAGCAGGAGCAATTCTGGACGGTTTTCGAGCTTTGTCTGACACAGTTGCCAACGCAAAACGCGCGGGCATTTATGATGCGTGAATTTGTTGGCCTTGAGACTCAGGAGATCTGTCGGGAGATGGCGCTCTCTGTCAGCAACCTGAATGTGATGCTCTGGCGTGCGCGTATGCGTTTACGCGAATGTTTGTCACAACGCTGGTTTTCCCAGGAGGGTAAATATGCTTAGTTGTTACCAAGCTACGCGCCTGATGTCTCAGGCGCTGGATGAAAAAATCGTGCTTTCTCAACATGTTCAGCTAATGCTGCATTTGCGAATATGCAACGGGTGCCGGAATTTCAGACAACAGCTTGCCGACCTGCGCACTATCACTTCTGCATTCGCTCGTGGCGAAAACGAGAATCAAAATAAAGTAACGTAGGGAAGGGGAATCAGGTACGATGGCGGTAAATCAGGCGATCAAATGAAAACCTCCCACCGCCATACGTCACCAGATACAACTGAGCCGTCAGCCAGGTAGCGTGGACAGGCCAGGCATCTGGATAAACAAATATCTGAATCACCAGCGTCATCACCATTAATGCTAGTGCGGAGAAGCGTGTCGCAAATCCGACGATCAGCAGCAGCGGAAACAAGTGTTCTGCGGTCGCGGCCATGACGGCAGCAACATCGGGTGACAGCAGAGGAAGCTTGTACTCGCTGGTAAAGAGCGACACGGAACTGTCGGTAACGCGCGGAATCCCTAGTTGCCAGGGTGTGCTTGTCTCCAGAATATCTATGTTTAATCCCACTACTTTGCTTTGGCCCGACAGCCAGAATGTTGCGGCGAGACTAATGCGCGCCAGAAGGGGGATAACACTTTCCTGTGCAATGCGTTGCCCCTTTAACACTAATATTTTGAGTAATGCCATCTTAACGCTCCGTGTTGCTATATAGAGAAAGAATCAGCTCGTAGTGCTGCATGCGTTGTAAAACCGGTTGAGGCTCAAAAGTCGCATCCTCCCTAGCGGCGATGTCTAGGGCTTCGGTAAGACACCGACCGGACTGGAGCATGGCGACAAATTGCATTTCCGCACGGCTGAGTAACATTATTCGCACGTCGTCGTCAACGCGGCACAGCAGCATATGTTCGGGCTGGAATGGGTCCAGCGCTATCTCATTTTCACTTTGTTGGTGTGAGGCCCATAAGCTGAAGACGGCATAATCTGAACTAAAGAGCCGTACTGAGGGATGGAGCGCCATCAGCAACTGTGCGGGATCGTCACCGAGGGCCGCTTCTGCCGTTTGTTCGGTAGGGTCCGCAGCGTGCAGCGATTCAATAAACAACATTTCCAGCCGGGTGAGATCGCTCAGCCAGGGCCAGTCTGCCAACGGCTGAAACGTCGCAATCCAGTCCGGCAATTGCGCGCCATAGCCCGCCAAAATAGGAGAAGAAGGCGGCTGTTGACGTATAAACTCCGCCGCCATCGCACGGAAAAAGCACTCTCCGAGCTGGGCGAGAAGGACGGGGCAGTTTTCGGCCAGTGCGTCGATCAGCGATGTTATGACATTATTACGATAAATCGCAAAACGTACCGCCGGATCGCTACCGTTCCAGGCTGTCAGCCCCTTAGGTACTGTGAGGTTGGGGTCAAGAAGTGCTTGATACAGTTGTTGTTGCATTTTTCGTGCTCTTTGTAATGTAACGCTGGGCATGGCTGGCTTCGTTCAGCAGCACGTCTAATGGTGGAATATTGCTGTCCCATTCGAGCAGGGTGGCGATCGGCCCCGTTTCACTCAGGGTTTTGTTATAGAGATCCCAGACAGGTTCGGTCACATGACTGTCGTGTGAATCAATCAACAGCAAGTCGTTTGCCCCATCGCGGCTTTCCGTATAGCCCGCCAGATGAATTTCACCGACGCGGTGAAGTGGCAGCTCGAATAGCATCTGCCGCGGGCAGCGATTATGGTTGACGCCACTGATATAGAGATTGTTCACGTCCAGCAGTAGTCTGCATCCGGTGCGGCGTATCACCTCGGAGATAAAGTTGGTCTCGCTCATGGTTGAGGCGCTGAACTCGATGTAGGTGGACGGGTTTTCCAGCAGAATGGGGCGACGCAGCGCATTCTGTACCTGATCGATGTGTTCGCAGACCCGCGTCAGCGTGACGTCAGTATAAGGCAGCGGCAACAGATCATTGAGAAATAGATCGTTGTGCGTCGACCAAGCAAGGTGTTCAGAAAAAATGGCCGGCTGGTAGCGTTCAACCAGCGCAGCAACACGTTGTAAATGGGACTGATTCAGAGGATTTTCTCCTCCGATGGACAGGCCCACTCCATGAATAGAAAGCGGATAATCTTGGCGAATGGCGGTCAGTGCCTGATGAAACGGACCACCCGCAACCAGATAATTTTCCGCGTGAATTTCAAAAAAACCAATGTCGGGTTTATCGCGCAGAATAGCGCGAAAATGCTCTGGCTTTAATCCGATACCTGCTCTAGCCGGAAGCCTATTTAGCATGAGGCGGTCAGGAGCATCACGAGAGACGCTGTGTGAGGGTAAAGAAATTGTCATCATATGAGCTCCTGCCTGATGCCGAAATTACACTTCTTTGAATGCGTCCAGTTGACCAAAACCGGTTGGGGAGGTCGGAGACTTCATTTTTACGCAGGAACCCGCCGGTACCATTTTCCAGGCATTACCCTGATAATCCTTTTTTGAGGTACCAGCACAGGTGGTGCCTGCACCTGCTTTACAGTCATTTTTCCCTTTCAGAGAAACGCCATAGCATTTCTCCATTTTGTTGCCGGCATCCGCCATTGCTGAAGTGCTTCCCGCAATAAATACGCTGCCTAAAGCCAGGGCCAGTAATGCTTTTGTCGTTTGCTTCGTCATAGAACGTTCCTTTTATCTGTGTGTAGAAGGTAAATTACTGCTTTGCTGAAACAAGCATTTGCTTCACTCAATTAGTCGCACCACGCATCAATTTCTTACAGTGAATATTGAGAAAAAAATAATTTTTTTATAGTTAACTGATTTTTAATGACTTATTTTTGTGACTCAGATATTGGTCTGTACAAGAAACAGGTTTGTTTTAGGGTGTTTTCCGTATGTTCATCGTAGTAGGCGTGAAAGTGGGGTAGGTTGTGGTCGTCATAGTATATCCGTATCAGGATGCCAGAAAACTTCCGATTAAACCTAATAAAAAGCAGGTGTTAAAAGTGGTAGAAAAACGGTTAAAACCTTATACCGATTAAAACTAGAAGGTAAAACAACGGCCTTTAATAATGATTTAAAATCCGCCCATCATAAAATTATCAATGGAAAATGAGAAGCAAAAATTGGTTTAATGGTTATATCCCCCGAAAAAAGTAAATAAGAATATGAATAGGTTAATCAGGTAATATATTTTCCAAAATGAACCGCTTTAATAATATCTTCAACCACAGAATAAACTTTTTAATCAACTAGTTAAATAATCGAATATGAAAAATCGGAATACATTAAATATACCTAATAGATTTCGAGTTGCATCGCGACGGCAAGGGAGCGAATCCCCGGGAGCATAGATAACTATGTGACTGGGGTGAGTGAGTGCAGCCAACAAAGAGGCAGCTTGAAAGATAACGGGTATAGGTCAGTTTAAGCTTGTTTTACACTGTATTAATCTGTCCAATCGTATTGCTTTTCTGTCTGGTTAAACTATCAGACTTTTTACCATCAATGATGTAAAAATACGTCTCGTTTTTTAAATGGGGTTTTTTTGTAGCCTGAAATGTGCACGTAGTGAACGTGCACATTTTATCGATTTAAGGGTGAGCAATAAAGCCAACAGCTTCATACACTTTATCTAGCGTAATCTGAGCGCGGGCTTTTGCCTTAGCTGCACCTTCCGCCATGATTTTATTCAGCAGGACTTCATCGTTACGGAAATGATGGAAACGCTCTTGTAACTCAGTCATCATACCGGAAACTGCATCAGCAACAGCACTTTTTAGATGTCCATACATTTGGCCTTCAAATTCTGCTTCCAGTTCAGGAACGGTTTTGCCAGTAACACCCGCGAGGATATCTAATAAGTTGGAAACCCCCGGTTTTTGTTCCAGATCGTAGCGAACACGGGGCGGTTCTTCTGAATCTGTGACTGCGCGTTTTATCTTTTTAGCGGCTGATTTTGGATCTTCCAACAAAGCGATAACGTTGTTGCGGTTATCATCTGACTTGGACATTTTCTTTTCTGGGTCTTGAAGGGCCATAACACGAGCGCCGCCCGTTGGGATAAACGGTTCTGGTACAGCGAAGATATTGCCATAAATGGCATTAAATCGTTGAGCAATATCACGGCTCAGTTCAAGATGTTGTTTCTGATCGATCCCCACAGGAACTTGGTTTGTTTGGTATACCAAAATATCAGCAGCCATCAGCACTGGATAATCAAACAAGCCTGCATTGATGTTTTCGGCATGACGAGCTGATTTGTCTTTAAACTGAGTCATGCGGCTGAGTTCACCGAAATAGGTATAGCAATTTAGAACCCAGCTTAACTGAGCGTGTTGTGGGACATGAGATTGGACAAAAATAGTACTTTTTTCTGGGTCGATGCCACAAGCTAGGTAGAGCGCTAGTGTATCCAGAGTACGTTTTCGTAGTTCTTTTGGGTCCTGACGGACTGTGATTGCATGTTGGTCAACAATGCAATAGATGCAGTCATAATCATCCTGCATTTTAACCCACTGACGTAACGCCCCCATGTAGTTACCGATGGTTAATTCACCGGAAGGTTGTGCGCCGCTGAATACAATAGGTTTTTGGGAGTTTAGTGTTTCAGATACAGTGGGTTCATTCATTTTATTATGCTTCCTGAAGTTTTAAAGATGGGAGTCCAATTGTGGATAGCAGATCCGAAAAATTCGTTAATATGCAATCTGGATTGCTTAATGCAATAGATTCACCGTAGTTATATCCATAAGTTAAACCAACACAGGGGCAACCAGCCGCTTGTGCTGCTAAAATATCATTACGGGAATCACCGACAAAGAGCAGCTCTTCCTTACGCAGTCCGAATGTGCCCATTGTTAAATAAATAGGTGCCGGATGTGGCTTTTTCTCTTTAACATCATCACCACCTAACACTAATGAGAAATATTCACTGATGCCTAAAGAAGCCAGCAGAGGAGCAATGAAAGGTGTTGGCTTATTGGTGATGATACCCATTGGCAAGTTGTGTTTTGCCAGTTCAGCCAATGTAACTTTGACTTCTGGAAATAGTTGACTGCCTGTTGTTACAGTTGTTTCATAAAATCGGTCAAACAGCTCACGGGTTTCTTTATGCAGTTGCGCGGTCAATTTGACTCTGGCCCATGTCAACGCACGTTCGACCATAATGTCTGCGCCATTACCTACCCAGGCAGCAACCCGCTCTTTTCCCGCAGCAGGGAGACCTTTGGCTAACAACGCTTGATCCAGTGCATCAGCCAAACCACCGGCGCTGTCTACTAGTGTGCCGTCCAGATCAAAAGCGATAGCACGAATACCTTTTAATACCTTACTTACCATGAGATACCTTTGACAATTCACTACGCATATTATCAATAACAGTTTTGTAATCTGGTTGGCTGAAAATGGCTGAACCAGCAACAAACATATCTGCCCCCGCGGTTGCAGCCGCGGCAATATTGCTAGCTTTAATACCACCGTCTACCTCAAGACGGATATCATAACCGCTTTCATCAATGATTTTACGAACCTGACTCAGTTTCTCTAGTGTTCCAGGGATGAAAGATTGACCACCGAAACCAGGATTTACCGACATCAATAGAATGATATCCAATTTATCCAGAACATAATCAAGATAACTCAATGGAGTTGCAGGATTGAATACCAAGCCAGCTTTACAACCATGCTCTTTAATGAGTTGTAAACTGCGATCAATATGCTCACTGGTTTCTGGGTGGAAGGTAATGTAAGTCGCTCCTGCTTTGGCAAAATCAGGGATAATGCGGTCAACCGGTTTTACCATTAAATGGACATCGATTGGCGCAGTGATGCCATAATCCCGCAGAGCTTGGCAGACCATCGGACCGATAGTCAGGTTAGGGACGTAATGGTTGTCCATAACATCAAAATGAACAACATCAGCCCCTGCTGCCAACACCTTAGCGGTATCTTCACCCAGCCGCGCAAAATTTGCAGATAAAATGGATGGGGCAATCAGAAAGTCTTTCATTATCTTCTCCAAATCGTTTCTATCATCCCTTAATTGCGAGGCAAAAGGGGAGTGGATAAATCAGCGATATAATGCCAAAAGTTCGTCTACCTTACTGCGGGCAAGGATATTCCTGCTGATAGTACGACGTGCTTTGACAATATGAAGTGAAGCCTGATAGTACCATTTTCGTGTCATTGGCGTATCGTGGTTGGATATCAAAACAGGAATTGCACGTTCTGATGATAACCTAAATGCAATATTTGCCAGATTTTCCTGATCTGCAATGTTAAAGCTATTGGTGTGATACGCCGTAAAGTTTGCTGTTGCTGACAAAGGAGCATAGGGGGGATCGCAATAGATAACCGAGCCTTGATGTGCTTTGTTCAACGTGTGTTGATAGTGCTCACAGATAAAAGTCGCATTTTTGGCTTTTTCAGCAAACCAGTGTAATTCTTCTTCAGGAAAGTAGGGCTTTTTATAACGGCCAAAAGGTACGTTAAATTTACCATGAGAATTATAACGGCAGAGGCCGTTGTAACAGTGGCGATTGAGATAAAGGAATAACACGCTGCGATAGAACGGGTCAGTGCTTTGGTTAAATTGCTCTCGTAACTGATAAAAATGTTCGGCTGTATTGTATTCTTGGGTAAACAGAGGGCGTGTGTGGACGATAAACTCATCAGCCCTGAGTTTTACTGTGTTGTACAGGTTAATCAGGTCACTGTTGATATCAGCGAGGATATAAGAGTCGTAGTCGGTGTTCAAAAAGACAGAACCTGCGCCAACAAATGGCTCTATCAGACAACTACCGGCTGGCAGATGACGTTTGATGTCATCTACCAACGGGTATTTTCCACCGGCCCATTTTAAGAAAGCGCGTTTTTTTTTCATGCTGTCAATAATTACTCAATCATTCCAGAGCCGCAGATTGTACTCTGTTTAGGACAGCATATCAGCGCCTAATAAATATTGTTTTATTTTCTTAGGTCTTGTTGCACTTGCTGCATCGTTCTGACCCAAGGTTTTTTCGCCTGAATCTCGGCTGGTAGAGATGAAACAGCCCGTTTGGCTTCAGAAACGGAACGGTAATCACCATGAATTAAAACAAACCAAACTTTTCCATTACGTTTAGTTTCATAAACTTTGTAATGGGTAAGACTATACTTTTTAGCAAAAGCGGTCAGTGTATCTGAGCGGCTGGCACTACTTAATTGCAAAGTGTAGTGGTTTGCCGGGGTTTTCAATAGATCACTACTGGCGCTACTGCCCTCATTATTTTTACTGCTAGTATGATTTGTCGATGGTTTTGATTTAGCCGGTGTTTCTGATTTCAGTGGACGGATATTTTCCGATTTCTGTTGTACCACCGGTGGCGGTGTTACTGGCTGTGATTGTTGGGCTTGATTCAGATTTTGCACTGCGTGATTTATATTACTTTGTTGTTGAGTCAGGGCATCAGGAATATTTCCTGGTAATTCAATGCGCTGATTTTGACTTTCGCCATTGTTAGTTTGAGGCTGATGAGGTTGAGTTGCAGTACCGCCAACAGGAGGAACATGGATTTCCTGTGGCCTGTTAATTGTATTTGTGGTGTTACTCTCTGATGTTACGGATTGATTGTTATCGTTGCTGGATGATGAACTTGATAAATCAATATTCTTCTCGGCGACATTTGGCGATTGCTGTTTTTCATGCTCAGTTGGGGCTTTTAAGGCTGAACTGATAGCAATAATCAGCAGTAGCAGCACTAAAATCCCAATGCCGAGCATCATTTGCTGACGTGAAATCGCAAATTTGGGTTTATTTAATGGCTGACGCGAGCGTGAAGAACGGCGATCTGAAGTATCTGGCCTAAACTCATTATCTGCTCTTTGTTCATTTTCTGATTTGAATTCGTCCATATGCCCTCCAAACAGAGCCAATGATGCCAATTGCAATTGAAGCCAGTCCGGCTGGCTGACTTAACTAAGATGGAAATTTGTTTGATAGAGTCGTTATTTTATGACACAACAATCAGATGTATGCAAAAAAACATTTAATTTAATGCCATAAGCATACAACTTACTTAAAATTTACCCATTTTCATAGGATAAACACTGACGAATAGCGTCAATAACACAATTGTGTTCAAGATCTGAGCGGAGATAGGCTTTACCTATTTTTGTTGGAAGAACCAGCCGTAATTTACCTGCTATAACTTTCTTATCTCGCATCATATGTGGCAGATAGGCTTCTGGCGGCATATTTTGTGGTCCGTGTACAGGCAGATTTGCCCGCTCCAACAATCGGATAATACGTTGAGTATCCTGTTCAGTGAAATTATCAGCAAGTTGAGCTGTTCTTGCTGCCATGACCATGCCTGCGGCAACCGCTTCTCCATGTAACCAGACACCATATCCCATCTCTGTTTCGATGGCGTGACCAAAGGTGTGACCAAGATTCAACAGGGCACGCAAGCCACTCAATTCTTTCTCATCTGCTGCGACAACTTCAGCTTTCAATTCGCAACAACGACGGATGCAGTAAGCCATTGCTTGGTTGTCGAGAGCCAGAAGTTTATCCATATTATCTTCAAGCCAGCTAAAAAATGCGCTGTCGAGAATGATACCGTACTTAATGACTTCAGCCAGACCGGAAGAGAGTTCGCGGGCTGGAAGCGTTTGCAGGCAGTTGAGATCGACCATCACAGAGACTGGTTGATAGAATGCCCCTATCATATTCTTGCCAAGGGGATGGTTTACTGCGGTTTTTCCTCCAACAGAGGAATCAACCTGAGCAAGAAGGGTGGTAGGTATTTGAATAAAACGGACGCCACGTTGATAACAGGCGGCGGCAAAACCAGTTAAATCACCGATTACGCCGCCACCGAGAGCGATAAGCGTTGTGTCCCGGCTATGGCTATTTTCCAGCAAAGCGGAAAATACCTCATTTAATACGGAAAGAGATTTGTACTGTTCACCATCAGGTAGAACTATTTCATCTACCCGAATCCCGGCTTGCTGCAAGGCGGCTTTTACTTTTGCCAAATACAGCGGAGCTAGGGTTTGATTCGTTACCAACATAACCTGCTGGCCTGCTTTTAGTGGCGCAAAAGCAGAAGGATCGTCAAATAACCCTTTTGCAATGGTAATTGGGTAACTACGTTCCCCTAAAGTGACAGTGATCTTTTCCATAAGCAGCCTTCGCCTTAATTATTTATCGCTGTACAGACTTGCTTGAATCAATTTTTTTCCAGTAACTCAATGATTTGATTAGCGACAACTTTAGCGCTCTGCTCATCGGTACGGATAGTGACATCAGCAATTTCCTCGTACAGAGGATTACGTTCGTTTGCTAAATTTTCTAAAACTTCACGTGCTGGAGCGTCAACTTGAAGTAAGGGGCGTTTTTTATCGCGCTGGGTGCGTGCTAGCTGTTTTTCAATGGTGGTTTCCAAGTAGACCACGACACCACGGGCAGACAGACGATTACGGGTTTCTCTGGATTTCACAGAACCTCCGCCAGTCGCCAGTACAATGCCTTGTTTTTCAGTGAGTTCGTTAATCACTTTTTCTTCGCGTTCGCGGAAGCCTTCTTCGCCTTCCACGTCGAATACCCAGCCCACGTCAGCTCCGGTACGTCGCTCAATTTCTTGATCGGAGTCGTAAAACTCCATATTGAGTTGCTGAGCTAACTGACGACCAATAGTGCTTTTGCCGGCACCCATAGGCCCAACCAGAAAGATATTACGTTTCTCTGCCATGTTTTTGGTATTACTAAGACTATTCGTTAATGATAACCCGCCCCGCTAATCAAATCAGCAGCGGGACCTAAACTGAAACCTCATGAGCGGTAATGTGAGATCAGATAACAAAATTATCTCAGTACATCAGCCAGTTTTGCAACTATATAAATCAATGATGAGCTTTTTGTAACGAAAGCTCTGGTTTCATTGGCTGATTATTGTGATGTTAAACCCGACCACTCAATTAGTTAACTCTTGTATGCTAAATCGGACTCAGCGTCAAATCTATAAACAGGATTAGTTGGAAAAATCTGCTCATCATCATACGGAATAGTTAAGTTTTTTATATCCAACTTGCTGATATAACGGTTATATTTTTATTTTCGGCTAAATATCCATCAGTTGAGGCGTAATAAATATGACTAACTCACGTCGGCTGTGTTTATGGCCTTTTTGGTTAAATAGCGAACCGATCAATGGGATGTCTGATAGATAAGGTACCTTCTGGGTTTGCTCGCCTTTTTTCTGTTGAAAAATTCCTCCGAGAATAAGTGTTTCACCGTTCTTTACCGTAACTTGAGTTATTATTTCCTGTTTGTCGATGGTTAAATTCTCACCTCCTCCTTGACTTATTGAGATCCCTGGCATGTTTTGGCTGATTTTCAGAGAGAGCCTGATTTTGTTTTTTCTCAGTATATGAGGGGTAACTTCCATTCCTAGTACGGCTTCTTTAAATTGCACGGTACTTTTCTCTTTTTCTTGGCTGACGTAGGGAATATCAGAGCCTTGTTTGATGCTGGCTAGTTGTTGGTGTGAGGCGGTTAGTCTTGGGCTAGCAATAATATCTAGTTGGTTTTCTTGTTCTAAGGCACTGAGTTCCATTTCCAGCAAACTGGTGTGAATACGGGCAATATTGAACGAAAATCGATGCATGTTATCGTTGGCGGCTTGGTTGATATTGAGGCGGTTTATACCCGTTGATGTATTAATCTGCTCTCCTATCGGCATGCCCCAATAAATACCGAGTTCATGTAGTGCTTCTCTGCTGCTGGTCACGATATGTGCCGTAATCTGTACTTGCTGCTGTGGTGTATCTATCTCTTTCAGCCAGCTTTTTATTTGTGCGATGGCGATGGGGGTATCCTGTAAAATCAGACTATTAGTTTCAGGATCAAAATCAACTTTACCCTCTTTTGTTATCAGTGCGGGTCTGTTTTGCCCGAGATTCAGAGCAATTCTTTCTGCGTCTGCATATTGTAATACGGTTGAGAGGGATTGAATTTCGGTCTCATTGACTGATTGATCAAATAACTCAACCGATTGCTCTTCTGTCTCTATCATCGGGGGAGCAAAAGGATTTCTTATCTCTGCAACAACAATAGCGGGCAGAAAAAGGATAAATAGAATAAATTTTTTAGTCATAAAATTCCTCATGTGAGGTTTCTGACAGGGTGATTTTGACGTTTAGGGATTCACCTGATGGCGAAATGGAAAGCTGTTTGATCAGCAACGGCGGATATAACGTTTGTAACGCTTCAAGAAAACTCAGCATCTGTTCGTAGTTCAAATAAATTGTGATTTGCCAGAGCGTTTTTTCCCCTTCTTTTTTACGTTGCCACTCAAGAACTTGCGCGCCAGAATTTATCAATGGCTGTTGTAGTTGTTTTATTGCGGTAATTTTTACCGCATTTTGTCGCGGCTTACCGAGTTCATTTTCTATTTGGTTGATGTGTTGTTGTATATCTTCCAATAACGGTAGCTGATTTAGTCGTTCATGGGTTGCTTTTGTATTGGTTTGCTGGGCTGCTATTTTTTGTGTCAGGCTACTTCTCTGTTCAGCTTTTTCTTGCCAGAAGAAAAGATAAAACAGGATCAGAAATAGCATGATGATAGCTTGCTGCCAGATCAAGAGCAGCCAGGTTGGTTTGGCAAACCACCATAGATAGTCACTTTTTATCATTGGATATTTCCGCCCGCCAGTTAGCGTCAATAATAAATTGTCTGATTTGTTGTTCGGTGGTGGTCATCTTTTTTAGTTGAATTTCAGACAATTGCCCGTTGTTTTCAAGATTATCCAGCAGAGAGGTCATACTGGAATAATCCAGACTATTAGCAACCAGTTTTAATTGACCTGCCTGATCATCAAAAGCGGTTAACCAACTTCCTTCAGGTAGTAATTCAGGTAATTCATTAAATAATTGCCAATGTTGCTGGTTCTGTTTCAGCCACGTTTGTTGTTGTTTTGATTTATAGATCAGTTTGTTGTGAAGATTGATTGCCTCTTCTGTCTGAGTTATCTGCTGTTGCAAATGTAATTGTTGCTGGCTGAGTTGTTGTAATTGCCTTTGATACTGGTTAATCGTTTCCTGTTGTTTTAATAACATCCAGACGAGCACTGTCAGCCACAATATCAATTGCAATAAGAGAAGAATCGCCCACCAACGATAACGATGTCTTAGCCGGGTTTGTCGCCAAGGCAGAAAATTAACCTGATACATCGTTACTTATCATCCGGTCTGAGTGCTAAACCACCGGCTATCACATATTCCATCAGTTGAACTGGCAGTGGTGGTTGATAGTGACGGAATGCTGCCAACATATCCCAAGAATAGGTTCCTTCAGGTAGGGCTTCTTGTTGGTAGCTACTGTAATAAACAGGTTGTTCAGCCATAGATGAAGCAGATAATTGACGGATAATCTGCTGTGGAGAAGCTGCTGTATTTGCTGATACTAGATCATAAGCGAAGGGGGCACTGGCAGGAGATACCCATAGCCAACCAGATTGTTGCCTGTGTAGCAGCCAACTATCAGCGGGAACGCCGGCGTATTGCGCTATATAGCGTAGGGCACAGGGGGCTATATCAATGGCGTCTGGAATTATTTCTGCTTGTGCAAGACATTGTAGCCAGAGGTTGAGATCTTTCTGGCGAGCAGCGCTGATGTAGGCGTTTTGTTCAATAATACGGTAATCCAGCGCCAATTCTCGGGTGTTAAAGGGAAATTGTTTCTCGGCGCTAGCATTGATAAACCAGCCTTGTTCCGGTTCTTTAAGATTGATATCTGGGGGTAAAGCCAGACTCTTCTGCAATGTTTGTTGTACAGGTAGAGCGAGTCTGAAACTGATTTTTTTAGGTAATTCTTGGCGCCATTGATTTAAAATATCACATAGTATTTCTGGCCGTTGTAGACGGCCTTCCGGCATAACTGTATCGGATAAAAGATATTGCCAGCAGTGGCGAAGCTGCCAGCCATCTCGGCGTCTTATAGCTGCGACGGCGCGAAGGGCGCCATTTTGGATGTCCAATCCGACATACCATTTTGGTGAATACATCTATCGATCTCCATATCAGTAATTTTAATAAAAGACCATATTCAAGGTGCGGTGTAACCTTTATACTACGCGCCGATTGTTTATAAACCACTCGACTAACGTGGCATGGGAAATTTCAGGTGAAGTTCGTAAAGTATTTTCTAGTCTTTGTCGTGAGTTGCATTTTTCTGGGAACGGCCTCGATTTTTGGTATGTACCAATATATCGAGCCTCAGTTACCTGATGTGGCGACATTAAAGGATGTTCGATTACAGACACCAATGCAGGTGTTCAGTGCAGATGGCGAGCTGATTGCCCAATATGGTGAAAAACGCCGTATGCCTCTTGGGTTGTCCGAAATTCCACCGATTATGGTGAAGGCGTTCATTGCAACTGAGGACAGTCGTTTTTATGAGCATCACGGGGTTGACCCGGTAGGGATCATCCGGGCAGCGTCTGTCGCGATGAGTTCAGGCCATGCATCGCAAGGGGCAAGTACCATTACTCAGCAACTGGCGAGAAATTTCTTTCTCACTCCAGAGAAGACTTTGATGCGTAAAATTAAGGAAGTCTTTCTGGCTATCAGGATTGAGCAATTGCTGAATAAGGATGAAATCCTCGAACTCTATCTTAATAAAATTTACCTTGGTTACCGGGCTTATGGCGTCGGGGCTGCGGCTCAAGTCTATTTTGGTAAGAGTGTCAATGAGTTGACGCTGAGTGAAATAGCGATGATTGCCGGCTTGCCAAAGGCGCCTTCTACGTTTAACCCTCTGTATTCGTATAATCGGGCGATTAACCGCCGGAATGTGGTTCTGAGCCGTATGCTCAATCAGGGCTATATTACTCAGCAGCAATATAATCAAGCTAGAAGTGAAAAGTTGGTCGCTAATTACCATGCGCCCCAAATTGCTTTCTCTGCGCCCTATTTGTCCGAGATGGTGCGTCAGGAGATGATTGAGCGTTATGGTGAAAATGCTTATACCGACGGTTATAAAGTTTACACCACAATTACCCGTAAACTTCAGTTGGCTGCCGTGGATGCGGTGCGTAATAACATCATTGATTATGATGTGCGTCATGGCTACCGTGGGGCGCAGGAAGTTTTGTGGAAAGTGGGCGAACCTGCTTGGGATCGGGAACAGATTGCCAAGAAGCTTAAGACTTTGCCAAATTATGGGCCATTAATTCCGGCTGTGGTGACCAGAGCGGGTACCGATCAGGCGATAGTCATGTTGCCTGATGGCAGTAATGCGGAATTGCCAATGGCGGGTGTCCGTTGGGCCAGAAAGTTCAAATCTGATAGTGCGCAGGGGGCGGTTCCTCGTAGTGTGAATGAAGTGGTGCAAGTTGGTGAACAGGTTTGGGTTCGGAAAGTAAAGGATATTTGGTGGTTGGCGCAAATGCCGGATGTTAATGCTGCTTTGGTCTCTATTGATCCGAATGATGGCGCTGTGAAGGCGTTAGTTGGTGGGTTTGATTTCAACTTGAGTAAATTTAACCGTGTCACTCAGTCGTTACGTCAGATTGGTTCCAATATTAAACCATTTCTCTATACCGCGGCGATGGACAAAGGGCTGACATTAGCTTCATTGCTGAATGACTTACCAATTAGTCGTTGGGATGCTGGAGCTGGTACTGACTGGCGTCCGAAAAACTCACCACCGACTTATGTTGGGCCAATCCGTTTGCGTCAGGGATTAGGGCAATCGAAGAACGTCGTGATGGTGCGAGCAATGCGAGCAATGGGAGTCGATTATGCTGCTGATTACCTGCAACGGTTTGGTTTCCCAGCACAAAATATAGTACGTACAGAATCGTTGGCGTTGGGATCGCCATCATTCACACCAATGCAAATGGTACGTGGATATTCGGTCATGTCCAATGGCGGCTATCTGATCGATCCTTACTTTATTACTAAGATTGAAAACGAAGATGGCGATATTCTATTTGAGGCTAAACCGAAAATTGCATGTCCGCAGTGCGATATTCCAGTAATTTATGGGGATACGGTACGTTCAATCGAGCTTTCTGAAAACTCGATTGAGAATGTTGCTCAATCTCATGTTAGCCAGCAAGAGATATTGCCGTTGCCTGAATTGGAAAGAGTACCGGTAATTGATAACCATGAAGATGCGCAAAAATATGCTCCTCATGTTATCAGTACTCAGTTGGCATTTTTGATCCATGATGCTTTGAATAGCAATATTTTTGGTGAGCCGGGTTGGTCCGGTACGGGTTGGCGCGCCTCGCGCGATCTGAAACGTCGTGATATTGGCGGTAAAACTGGAACAACTAACAGTTCAAAAGATGCCTGGTTCTCAGGTTATGGGCCGGATATTGTCACGACGGTTTGGATTGGTTTTGATGACCACCGTAGAAGCCTTGGTCGTACAGCAGCCAGTGGCGGTGAGGCGGGTGCTAAGAGTGCGCAACCAATTTGGGATGACTTTATGAAGATCGCACTGGAAGGGGTTCCTGAAAAAGAAGTCACACCACCTCCGGGGATTGTTTCTGTCGTGATAGATCGTAAGACAGGCAAACTTGCTGGCGGAGGAGGGGATACCCGTAGTGAATACTTCATTGATGGAACTCAACCTACCGAGAGTGCGGTGCAGGAAGTTGGCACGACTTTAATTGAGGATGGTGAAAGTCAGGAATTATTCTGATGATAAAACAGGCACAACGAAGCGGGTTGTGCCTGTAAACTTTTCAACGGTGTTTTAAGTATTTTTGTGCCAGAAATAGGGCGCAGACATTACGCGCTTCGTTGAAATCAGCGTGATCCAGTAATGACATCATATCTGCTATTGGCCAACGTATTTGTGGTAGTGGTTCAGGTTCATCTCCTTCCAGGCTTTCTGGATAGAGATTTTCAGCAATAACAATGTTCATTTTGTTAGAAAAATAGGATGGGGCCATCGTGAGTTTGGCTAATTGTTCTATTTTTCCGGCGCCAAAACTGACTTCTTCTTTCAATTCACGATTAGCGGCTTCAAAGATACTTTCCCCAAGGTCGATCGCGCCTTTAGGAAAGCCTAATTCGTACTGCTCAATGCCGACTGCATACTCACGAATAAGCAACAATTCATCCCCAATGACCGGGATTATCAGAACAGCTTCCCGATTGACCGGACGCATCCGTTCATAAACGCGTTTTACACCGTTACTGAATTCGAGATCAACTGACTGAATATGAAATAAACGTGAATGGGCAATGTCCTCTATGTTTAGGATTTTAGGGTTTTTCAGGTCATTCATAATTGCCCCTGATGGTTTTAATATGGGTTGAGTTGAGTGCCTGTGTATTATTACGTCATAAATTATTTCATTAACCTTAGATTTTATGATGAAATTAGGTACACTCCATAGCTTGACTAAATATGGCCGATTATTTTGATAAATGATAGTGATTATCGCTGGTTATTGTTGTTACTGTTATCTTTATCCTCTTTGGAAATAGATCTATGTTGTAGATAGTTTAGTGCGTGATTATATAACTCATTGTAAAATAAATTAAAAAATAAATAGAAATAACCTAATTCAGAACTTAACGTGTAGTTGTTAATTTGCAGACAACAATAGCAAGATTGTCATGGGTATGGGGATAAAATGAGCGTAACAGTCGTTATATTGGCTATCTTGATAATTAGCCTGATTGTCATGGCTTCCTTGCTGATTTTTAAATGGAAGCTACATGATAACGCCTGTTATCTGCCTTCTGTTGCCGCGCCGACCTATCGTAAACTTAATGCTGATGAGTATCAGGCTATTGAATGTTATTTGAGTCGAGTGTTGCCGCCAGTTGTAACAGACCGTATTAATAAAACGAGTTGGCCGATTCTGATGGGTAAAAATGATATGGTTTATACTATCTGTCATTCTATTACCCGCTTTTCTGTTGCCTCAGATGAACTACATAGTTGGCGTTATTATATTGATATGGCAGAAGTTCATTTACCGTTTTTCCTTGAGCCTTTTATTAAACAGCAGAATGTTATTGATGTTGTTCACACCGCGACAATACCCCTTGTTATTTCGATTAATGGTTACTTTCTGAAAGATTTTCAACAGGATTTTCCTTCTGCTCCGGTAACTTCAGATGTATCTCATCAACAGGCGTCGATTCAGAAAAATGGTGAAACCAGTGTGAAATTACAAAATATCCGCAAAGAGACATTGGAAGAATACCGGTTAAATCACTCATCGGGTATTTGGCAGGGGGGATTTTTGTGTTTTGGATTTTTCGTTTGGTTTCTTGCGTTACTTTTACCAACACTGCTTTTGCCGTGGCTGATGTTAATTGCGGGTAGTTTAGTCGTTGTTAGTTTTTGGCCGCTATTTTGTCCGCTCTCAATATGCAGGCGTCAGGATATTCACTGTTTTACCGGTATACCAAAACGATGGGGGTTATTTGGCGAATTTGAGCAAGGGCAAATGAGTAATATTTCACTTGGTGGAATTGATTTAATTTATCCTCCTCATTGGGAGCCCTATGTTGCTCACTATCTTGATCAAAAAACCGATATTGATATTTACAGTAACGGCCAGGTAGTCAGGCAAGGGCATTATCTCTCTTTGCATGATGAAGAAAAAAATTACCCTTATCGTCGTTATGGGAAAAATCTCATGATGATTGTTAGCAGTCTGCTTATTATGTTGCTGCTCTATTTTTATCATCCGGTTAGTGTACCGATGAAACTCAGTTTTGCCTGGTTGCGTGGCAGCAGCACAAAAGTTGTCACTGACGCTAATATGATGGAAAGGATGGGATTGCGAGTTGGGGACGTCCTGAAAGCAAAAGGGGTTGGTATGTGTTATATGCCGCCAAATAATATGAACGGTAAAGGCGACACCTATTTTTCTCCATTCGATTGTTCGGGGATATATTGGAATAGAGTTAATCCACTGCCAATACCAGAATCAGCAATTATAGAAAATGCAGCTAAACTGATTGCAACTGTTAATAAACAATTACGTTTACAGGAAAATGACGATGCAATGAATCCAGACCTTGCTCAGGAGATTTTCAAATCTGGTATGATTTTATTGGATGATTTTCCTGATATTATATTGAAAACTAAAGAATTATGTGAAAAAGAAACAGACTGTTTACGATTGAAAAATGCTTTGGTTAATTTGGGTAGTGCTAATGACTGGCTAACTTTGTTAAAGAATGCAGAAAGTGGCAAATTAGATGACACTCATGTTTTATTGCGTCCGGCAGGCGCTGAAGCTTTGGGAAAGTTGGTTGATGCAACTACATCATCATTTATCTATCGGGAAATAGATAAAGTCGCAATACTGCTTAATAACCCTTCTCCTGGTGGAGTTCTGCTTATCAGTGATGAAGGCAAGCAATTGGTTGAGTATATAACGCCGGCCATCATCTCTTATGACCATAGTGCGTTGGAACAATGGCGTGAATTACAACGGTTATCGGATATGGTATTGCAAACCCCCTTTGAGACAACGGGAATTATCACGGAATTGTCGGTAGATAGTCATGGAACCCGGCGGATTGTGTTGCATAATGAACTGGATTCCATGACGCTTGCTCGTTGTATTGGTACCACTGTTTTATTCTTGGCTCTTTTTACGACCCTACTCATTAATTTTGTGCTGGTTGTTAAGAAAAATCGGCAGAACAAACAACGTCTAAACAAAATCAGGCAATATTACGATAACTGTTTTAATACACTTTTTCCGCCTACGCGTTGGCGATAATTGACAATGGTATGTTAGGCTTTGCGTTATTTGCCGAAGCTGATAGTGAGAGGAAAAATGAAGGGTAATTCAGACTCCGATCAAGCTGTCCGTCTGGATAAGTGGCTGTGGGCAGCTCGTTTTTATAAAACACGGGCTATTGCACGGGAAATGATAGACGGTGGTAAAGTTCACTATAATGGTCAAAGAAGTAAACCGAGTAAATTGGTTGAACCAGGGGCTGAAATTAAACTGCGTCAGGGTAATGATGAACGTATAGTTGAAGTTCTTGCACTAAGCAATCATCGGCGCGGTGCGCCGGAGGCGCAACAACTTTACCAAGAGACGGAAGCGAGTATTGCTAACCGGGAAAAAATGGCAATGGCTCGAAAAATGAATGCATTAACTATGCCTCATCCTGATCGCCGACCGGATAAAAAAGAAAGACGCACGCTGATTAAGTTTAAAAACACCAAATTAAGTGAGCAGGAATAACCTGCTCGAATGAGAGATCTTTATGTTTAAACAAGACCAATTACACCGCTTTTTATTTGAGAATTATTCTGTACGTGGTGAGCTGGTTTTAGCCAGTGAAACTTACCAGCATATTTTGGAAAATCATGATTACCCACAGCCGGTACGGCAATTATTGGGAGAACTGTTGGTAGCAACCAGTCTATTGACGGCAACACTGAAATTTGATGGTGATATTACGGTTCAGATTCAGGGAGATGGTCCGGTAAAACTGGCGGTGATTAATGGTAATCATCAACAACAAATGCGAGGTGTCGCTCGTATTGATGGATTAGTGACTGAAAATAGCAGCTTGAAACAGATGGTTGGTACAGGCTATATGGTTGTTACCATTACACCGACTCATGGTGAGCGTTATCAGGGAGTGGTTGCGCTGGAAGGTGAAACATTGGCGGATTGCCTTGATAATTATTTCAGACAGTCTGAACAGCTACCGACTCGTCTATTTATCCGTACTGGTATTCAGGATGGAAAGGTTGCGGCTGGTGGTATGTTGTTACAGATTCTGCCAACAGCGGAACAAAGTAGTGCAGAAGCTTTTGATCATCTGGCGCAACTTACCGCAACCATTAAAGGTGAAGAGTTATTTTCATTGGAAGTTAAGGAGATCTTGCACCGCCTTTATCATGAGGAGGATGTCATATTATATGAGCCTCAAGCGGTCGAATTCCGTTGTACTTGTTCGCGCCAACGTTGCGCTGACACATTAGTCACACTTTCCGATGAGGATGTTAATCATATTTTGCAGAAAGATGGCAACATTGATATGGCGTGTGAGTATTGCGGTACGCACTATATTTTTGATGCTGATGATCTTGCTGCAATCAGAGCGGAAAAAAAGAACCAGCTCCATTGATATTCTATCTAAACAAATTTTCTCACCTCTTAAGGCGCGGATTCGCGCCTTTCTATCAATATCCATAATATTCAAAACTGCTTTTGTGCCTTTGGCCCCAGATTAAACTTAAAAAAATAGTGGGTTTTCAATTTTTTGATAACTATCGCTGTTAATTAATCATAACTATTTATTATTGCTCACAGAAAAAGCGTGACTACCCAGGAGCAATAAACATGAGTGTTAAAGGTATTACCCCGCAGGAACTCGCGGACTATGGAATCCATGATGTTAATGAAGTTATTTATAATCCAAGCTATGAGTTGTTATTTTCAGAAGAAACCAAACCTTCACTCGAAGGCTGCGAGAGAGGCACTCTAACCAACCTGGGGGCTGTGGCTGTCGATACGGGGATCTTCACGGGTCGTTCTCCCAAAGATAAGTACATTGTTCGTGATGATGTCACCCGTGACACCGTATGGTGGGCTGATCAGGGAAAAGGCAAAAATGATAACAAGCCATTACAGCAGGAAACATGGACATACCTGAAAGGCTTGGTAACTAAACAGCTTTCAGGCAAACGTTTGTTTGTAGTTGATGCTTTCTGTGGCGCTAATGCAGATACACGATTGAAAGTCCGCTTTATCACAGAAGTTGCGTGGCAGGCCCACTTTGTTAAAAACATGTTTATCCGTCCGTCAGATGAAGAGTTGGCTGAGTTCAAACCAGATTTTATTGTGATGAACGGTGCAAAATGCACCAACCCGCAATGGCAAGAGCAGGGTTTGAACTCTGAAAACTTTGTTGCGTTTAACCTGACAGAACGTATGCAGCTTATTGGTGGTACCTGGTACGGCGGCGAAATGAAGAAAGGAATGTTCTCTATGATGAACTACCTGTTGCCGCTGAAAGGTATTGCTTCGATGCACTGTTCTGCCAACGTGGGTGAGAAAGGGGACGTTGCGGTCTTCTTTGGTTTGTCGGGTACAGGTAAAACCACTCTTTCTACTGATCCAAAACGTAAGCTGATTGGTGATGATGAGCACGGTTGGGATGATGACGGCGTCTTCAACTTTGAAGGAGGTTGCTACGCGAAAACCATCAATCTGTCCAAAGAGGCGGAACCTGATATCTACAATGCGATTAAACGTGATGCGTTGCTGGAAAACGTTACTGTACTGACAGATGGCACGGTTGATTTCAATGATGGCTCAAAAACTGAAAATACTCGTGTTTCCTATCCTATCTGCCATATTGAAAATATTGTTAAGCCGGTTTCTAAAGCGGGTCATGCAACTAAGGTCATCTTCCTGACTGCGGATGCATTCGGTGTGTTACCTCCAGTATCTCGCTTGACACCCGAACAGACTCAATATCACTTCCTATCTGGTTTTACTGCAAAATTGGCCGGTACCGAACGAGGTGTGACTGAACCAACACCTACATTTTCTGCTTGCTTTGGTGCCGCATTCCTGACTTTGCATCCAACCCAATACGCGGAAGTTTTGGTAAAACGTATGCAGGCGGCAGGTGCTAAGGCTTATCTGGTGAATACGGGTTGGAATGGCACGGGTAAACGAATCTCGATTAAGGATACCCGTGGAATCATTGATGCCATCCTCAATGGTGATATTGAAGAAGCTGATACCATTACATTACCTATTTTCGATCTGGCGGTTCCGACAGCGTTGCCGGGTGTTAATACCGACATTCTTGATCCACGTGAGACTTATGCAGATAAATCTCAATGGGAAGAGAAGGCGAAAGATTTGGCTCATCGCTTTGTCGACAACTTTGATAAATATACCGATACCCCGGCGGGGGAAGCTTTGGTGAAAGCGGGTCCTAAACTGTAATTGTGAATTTTTTAGCCTCATCCGTTAGGGTGAGGCTTATTTGAGATTTATGTTGGAGGAAGGTCAAACAACAATATTTCACTATCACTGCTGGCGCTAAGTTGAATATTGACTTCATCCCGGATAGCCAGACCATCGCTGGTGGTAGCTTTGACGCCATTAACCGTCACTTCGCCACGAATGACTTGTATCCAAATATAACGGCCTTTTTCTGCAACATATTCGGTAGTTTCGTGCTCCTTAAGTACCCAACGCCATAAAGTCATATCCTGAAATACTCTCAGTGAACCATCCCGGGCATCAGGCGAGAGCACCAATTGGCGGCCTTGTACATCATCAAAACGACGTTGTTCATAGCGCGGTGTTAGGCCAGTTTTATCCGGGATAATCCAAATCTGATACAGATGCAATTGGCAATCACGGTTCGGGTTGTATTCTGAATGACGAATGCCGGTACCTGCGCTCATAATTTGGAATTCACCAGCAGGTACTCGTTCCTTATTTCCTATACTATCCTGATGTTCAATGGCGCCGGAAAGAACATAGGTCAGTATTTCCATATCCTTATGCGGATGGGTACCAAAACCTTGACCTGCTTCGACGAAATCTTCATTAATGACTCTCAACGCTGAGAAATTCATAAAGTTAGCATCGTAATAACTGGCAAATGAGAAGGTATGCCAGCTAGTTAACCAGCCATGATCGGCATGGCCGCGATCTGATGCTTTGCGTAAATGGATCATATTCAAATCTCCTCAATAGTTTTTACAATCTAATTGAGAAGAGATAGCATTAAAGCTTAAAAATCTGACTCAATAATTCAAATATTTTGAATTATTGATAATTGGATTAATTAATAAAAAGAAGCCAGCACCTGGCTGGCTAAAGTAAACACTGGAAGCAATGTGAGCAATGTCGTGCTTTCATCTGTACCCTGAAGACGGTTCATCTGAAAGCGATACGAATGATAATAATTATCACTATCGATTGTAAAGCGTTTTTTCTGGTCAAATACAAAATAATGGTGAGGAATCATATTAACTATTTGATAATTATTAATATTTTCATAGATATCGGTGTAATGCTCAAGGGAAAGAGAATCCTTCCACCGAGTCGATTTATTAGGTGATCCCATTAGATTATTCAGTAAATTTGACATGATATTAAGAGCCTTGACAGGATTACCGTAAACCTTTAGCAGGGGTCTATCGGTCGAAATAATTTGATTAGGAGCTGAAACACGCTTGGATTAAATAAGCTAGTGTTGGAATTTTATTTACCATAGCCAACTATTTATTTTAAAAAATGTTTTGGTGAAATAATCACGCTATAATGAATTTTAATATGCCGCTCAATGCCAAATATTCTCTAAAATTCAACTTATTCTGAACTTTTTTACTCTAATAAGCCGTTTCCTTTATATATTCTGACTGTATTTTTAACGTCATGAAAGATATCTTTTCAGGTAATTATATGTGGCATTTTTTAGCGTGGATTGTGTTAACAGGTTTGACTATTTGGGGAATGATTAATCATTCACTAAATCAGAATTATCAACAACAAACAGTTTCATTTAATATTCTTTATCGAGAGCTGAGTGAAAAGCTGGCACAACATGATGCGATTGTATCGCTAACGGATACTAATATCGGATTAGATCAGCTACAGGAAAACTTTCCGCAAATTGTCGGATTACAAGAGATGCCAATGAATGTATTAATATTCCCTATAATTAGTGAAGAGGATGAGGGAAGATATTGGCTTAATAGTAAACGCAGTAGTATCCGGTTATTAATAGATCTTAATATCCTGATGAAAGATTTATCATTATTGTCACAATTTCGAATGATACAACTGGATTGGAATAATCGTCCATTGATTATGTATGGGGTGGAGAAAGAGCACTATTTTTGGAACTGGGAGAAAAAGTTAGCTAATCGTTTTCAGCCTTTTGTGCTTAAAGTGGGTAACGATCAACAATGGTCTAAACTTCCGTGGGGCTATATTGCTTGTCTGAATTTTTTATGGGCAGTAATTATCTGTTTTATCTTTTTAATTCAGAAGAATAAAAGATTGAGGAAAATTTCTGATTTACGGGCACATTTTTTTGAATTTACCCGCTTAAATACAATGGATGAAGTGGCAACAGGTGTTGTTCATGAATTAAATCAGCCTTTGACGGCGATTATGAGTTATAACCAAACCGCGTTACGGTTAATGAAAAGGCAGCAATATGATAAAGTGACGCCAATACTGGATTCATCGATTTTGCAAACTCAACGCATCGCAAATTTATTAACGCAATACCGTCAAAAACTGACGACTGGTAGTATTATTTTACAACCTGTGAATATTCAAGCGATATTAGGTCGAGTTGAAGTATTGCTTGAAAATGAAATCAAGGCCGGTAAGATCAAGATAATAAGGAATATTTGTGATGAACTGCCAATGATATCTGCCGAGCCGTTGTGGATTGAGCAAATATTTCATAATTTAATCAGCAACGCCATTCAGGCACAGCAAGATCAAAGTCAGTCAGAATATCAAAATTGGATCTGCATCGATATCAACTATATTAATGAAATGATAAGAATCACGATAACAGATGGTGGTCCTGGATTAAGTGATGAAGCTTTAAAAAACGTATTTATTCCATTCTTCACAACACGCCAACAAGGTATGGGGTTAGGAATGACGTTAACGGAAACATTAATTCATAAACTTGGTGGTGATATTAACGCTGAAAATTGTGAAACAGGGGGAGCATGTTTTATTATTTGGTTACCAACTAATAAAGGTAAGGAGAAATAATGGCGGCAGTGATTTATCTTATTGATGATGATGAAGCGATCCGTGACTCATTATCTATGTTATTAGAAACAATGAATTGGCAGGTAAATTCATTTCCTGGTGCGCAAGAATTTATTGATGAAATTGGTAGTAAGAGTATTGCAGCGCTTCAGGGATGTATTTTATTGGATATTCGTATGCCGGGAAAACCTGGATTGGCATTGCAGGCCGATCTATTGAAGCTCAATAGTACATTACCGGTCATTATCATGACTGGACACGGAAATATTGATCTTTGTCGTCGAGCTTTTAAAAATGGCGCTTTTGAATTTTTAACCAAACCTATTGATGCGGATTTACTCATTGAAACGGTTTCAAGTGCATTATTATTTCATCGGAAAGTATTTAAGCAACGTCAGATATATGAGCAATTGAAAACGAAATTTAGCCAGTTATCTGAACGTGAAAGGGAGGTGATGAAAATTATTTTAGAAGGTAAAACCAGTAAACAAATTGCGCAACAATTGGTGTTATCACCACGTACTATTGAAGTTCATCGTGCTAATATATTTCATAAATTGGATATACATTCTTTACCGCAGTTAGTTAAAGAGTATGAGTTATTTAAGTCATTATCTTATGACTAAGTATTTCTACTAGGCTGAATAAGTAATTGGCCGAATAGCTATAGCCGATAAATCTCATTAAGTTAAAGCAGGATAATTCATCAACTTAAACTTAATGAGGTTTACCTATGAAACATTCTCTTTTCTATACTATCTTGGCAGCAGGTTTATTCGCTCAATCTGCTTTTGCTTCATCACTAAGTACTGAACGTAATATTACCCTTGAGGTAGCAAATAAATTAGCTTCTGAGGCAATCCAGTCCTGTCAATCGAATAATTATAACGTGGCGGTTTCTGTTATTGATAAAAGTGGAGTGTTGAAAGCGGTTCAACGTATGGATAAAGCAGGCTTGCATACTGTTGAGGCGAGCAAAATGAAAGCTTATACCGCGTTATCTACTCAGAGAACGTCAGAGGACGTAATGAAAACCGCACAATCAAATCTTGGTGCTCAATATTTAGGGGATATTCCCGGCTTCCTATTACTTGGTGGTGGTGTTCCAGTTAAATCTGGTGATGAAGTGATTGGCGCAATTGGTATTGGCGGCGCACCGAGTGGTTCTTTAGACCAACAGTGTGCTTTTGATGCGATTCAGAAAATTTCATCAGAGTTATCTTAATCATAATAATTTATAAAATGTACAGGAGTAGCGATAATGAATTAATTCTTTATTTCTATTTATTATTATGATATTCGTTATATTGATATTAGGAATATGGAATTTAGATTTAATATCTTTTATTATCGTGCTTTTTACAGAGGCAATAACTGGAATGAAGTTATTGCCTTTCATTTTTAAGTACTTGTAATAGGCTATTTTGAGAGTTTTATTTAATTAATTTTCTATGGTAGATTCACATAATAAG
>NZ_JAZGJN010000250.1:0-36462 GCF_038085095.1 Photorhabdus sp. P32
CTAGGTAAGCCGTTACCCTACCTACCAGCTAATCCCATCTGGGTTCATCCGATGGCGTGAGGCCCTTTCAGGTCCCCCACTTTGGTCTCGCGACATTATGCGGTATTAGCCACCGTTTCCAATGGTTATCCCCCGCCCTCGGGCAGATCCCCAGACATTACTCACCCGTCCGCCGCTCGTCAGCAAAAGTGCAAGCACTCCCCTGTTACCGCTCGACTTGCATGTGTTAGGCCTGCCGCCAGCGTTCAATCTGAGCCATGATCAAACTCTTCAATTGAAAGCTTGATGCTCAAAGAATTGTCCTGTTAGTTCGTAATGAATTAACTGTTGTTCACTCTTCAAGACTTTAAAACGTATTTTTTTGTGATACGGTCTTGTGAGTGCCCACACAGATTGTCTGATTAATTGTTAAAGAGCAGGCTGACACAAAAATTAACATTCTCGGTCAGCCGGGCTGCGTATACTACGCTTTTCGCCCGCAGAGTCAAGCGCTTATTCGCTTTTTCTCTGCCTGACCTCACAATGTTTATCAGCGTTGTGTCGGTCAGTGGTGGCGCATTATAGGGAGTTCTTTGACGCTGGCAAGTATTTATTGAAAAAAATTCTCCAACAGAATGCTTTTTCAACAACATGATGATATAAAGAACAAAGCAGTCTACTTTTTAATGTCCTTAATCGCTTTAGGTAAGTCTGCAAGACTATTTATTATCAAATCAGCCGCTTGTTCAGCCTCATCAGTAATTGGTTTACCTGTACGAACTAACACTTTAGTTCCCACCTTCGCCAACATCGCCGCTTGCATATCTTCCAACTTGTCACCAACCATAAAAGAAGCTGTCATATCAATACCAAGCTCTCTCTGTGCGTCCAGCAACATACCCGGCTGTGGTTTACGACAGTCACAACTCTTCTTATATTGCTCTTCAGTTGCATCTGAGTGATGAGGGCAATAATAGATGCCATCCAAATCCACGCCACGGTCTGCCAGCGACCAATCCATCCATTCCGTCAGTTGCAAAAACTGCTCTTCATCGAAAATACCACGGGCAATACCTGACTGGTTTGTAACTAATACCAGTGCATACCCCATCTTTTTCAATTCAATCATGGCTTCAATCACACCATCGATAAATTGAAAATCATCTATTTCATGTACATAACCATGATCGATATTTATTGTTCCGTCACGATCTAAAAATACAGCAGGAATACCTTGTGTCACCCGATTGCTCCAAGAATGTAAGAAGCCCCCAGTATCGCACGATTTAGCCATGAATGAGAATGCAGCAATTAATTTATTCACAGTTGACTTAGACGTCTAGACACCTTAACATCCGATTCAACGGGTGGTTTGTTTTCTCAAAAATGTTCAAGCTATCAATTTTCAAAATTTTTATAAAAACAAATAAGAATAAAAATGATAAAACTTTCTCATATCAATAAAATATTCCAGCAGGGTGCCCGTTCTATTAACGCGCTTTCAGATATCAGCCTGCATGTCCCACAAGGGCAAATTTACGGTGTTATTGGCTCATCCGGCGCAGGTAAAAGTACACTAATTCGCTGTGTAAATATGCTTGAGCGTCCAACTTCCGGGCAAGTACTGGTTGATGGTCAGGATTTAACTATCTTATCTGATAGTGATTTAACTCGTGCACGTCGTCGTATTGGCATGATTTTCCAGCACTTCAATTTGCTGTCTTCAAGAACAGTGTTTGGCAACATAGCTTTACCTTTGGAACTGGATAACATTCCAAAGGCTGAAATTAAAAAGCGAGTAGACGAGTTATTGGAGCTTGTTGGTCTTGCAGATAAGCATGATGCTTATCCAGCAAATCTCTCCGGCGGACAAAAGCAACGCGTTGCCATTGCACGCGCTCTAGCTAATTCACCTAAGGTCCTTTTATGTGATGAAGCAACCAGTGCCCTAGATCCTGCAACAACACGTTCTATTCTAGAATTATTGAAAGATATTAATCGCCGTCTGGGACTAACCATTCTGTTAATTACACATGAAATGGATGTCGTCAAACGTATTTGTGACCAGGTAGCCGTTATTAGTGGTGGGCAATTGATTGAACAAGACATTGTTAGTGAAGTGTTCTCTCATCCCAAGACGCCTATCGCTCAGGCATTTATTCAGTCAACTTTGCATCTGGATATCCCTGAAGATTATGTACAAAAAATGCAAAGCCACCCAGCGCCAGATCTTAGTCCATTATTGAAATTAGAGTTCACCGGTCAGTCTGTTGATGCCCCACTGATTTCAATGGCGGTACGTCGTTTTGATATTGATATGAATATATTAAGTTCTCAAATCGACTATGCCGGCGGCGTAAAATTTGGTGTGATGTTAGCTGAATTACACGGTGAAAATGGCGGCGTTGAATCAACGATTAAGTTTTTACAAGATCATCATGTGAAAGTAGAGGTTCTCGGTTATGTCTGAAGGAATGATTTTATTACTGGCTAAAGGCGTCTGGGAAACTCTAGTAATGACTTTTGTTTCTGGTTTCTTTGGCTTCATTATCGGGCTGCCGATAGGTGTATTGTTATATGTCACCCGTCCCGGTCAAATTATGGAAAATAGTAAACTCTATCGTTTTCTTTCAGCGATAGTTAATATTTTCCGTTCTATCCCATTTATTATTTTACTAGTGTGGATGATTCCTTTCACCAGATTAATCGTGGGAACATCGATCGGTTTACAGGCTGCCATTGTCCCATTAACTATAGGCGCTGCACCCTTTATTGCTCGTATGGTGGAAAATGCTTTATTAGAGATTCCATCAGGACTAATTGAAGCCGCTAGAGCAATGGGAGCAACCCCATTCCAGATTATAAAGAAAATTCTGTTACCTGAAGCATTGCCTGGTCTGCTCAATGCAGCCACAATTACCCTCATAACTTTAGTCGGTTATTCTGCAATGGGAGGTGCTGTAGGTGCAGGCGGATTAGGCCAGATTGGCTACCAATACGGTTATATCGGCTATAATGCAACAGTGATGAATACCGTATTAGTGTTACTAGTTATTTTAGTTTATTTAATTCAATTAAGTGGCGACCGTTTAGTCAAGGTCACAACACATAAATAACAAGATTATTTTAATAGCAGTACCTGTTCGGTGCTAATAAATCAGTATTCTATAGGGGTAAAGTATGTCTGTTAAATTAAAAACAATCGCAACTATCAGCGCTCTTTTAGGTTCATTAATTTTGTCGGGTTGTGGGCAAGAGAAACAAGATCCAAACCATATTAAAGTCGGCGTTATCGTTGGTGCAGAGCAGGAAGTTGCTGAAATTGCCAAAAAAGTCGCTAAAGATAAATATGGTCTAGATGTAGAATTGGTGACCTTTAATGATTTTGTATTACCAAACGAAGCTCTGAGTAAAGGTGATATTGATCTGAATGCATACCAGCACAAACCCTATATGGATCAGCAAATCAAAGATCGCGGTTATAAGATGGTCATAGTTGGCAATTCTTTTGTTTATCCAATTGCAGGTTATTCCAAAAAAATTAAATCTCTGGATGAATTGCAGGATGGTTCCCAAATTGCGTTACCAAACGATCCAACGAACTTAGGCCGCTCTTTATTACTGTTACAGAAACAAGATCTAATTAAACTGAAAGATGGCATAGGTTTATTACCAACAGTTCTGGACGTTGTTGAAAATCCTAAAAATCTAAAATTAGTCGAACTGGAAGCGCCACAATTACCACGTTCACTGGATGATCAAAAAATTGCTCTGGCAATCATCAATACGACATATGCAAGCCAGATTGGCTTGACTCCAGCAAAAGATGGTTTATTTGTTGAAGATAAAGATTCTCCATATGTAAACCTACTGGTTAGTCGAGAAGATAACAAAGATGCTGAAAACGTTAAGAAATTCGTTAAGGCATATCAATCCGACGAAGTTGATGAAGCTGCCAATAAGATCTTTAATGGTGGTGCTGTGAAAGGTTGGTAATCTTTCATATTACGCTCATCAATATTAGAATAATCAGGCGGACAGATTGTCCGCCTGATTCATTATGGCATCATGTTTTCGATATTTTTTGTTAACCTAATCTACTCGCCTAACTCTAACCGTAAAAATTCGAGGATCTATTAATGCATAGGCTACTTATTTCTTTGTTAGCACTATCCATAACGGGATGTTCAATGCAACAAACAACATTTCCTGACTCTTCCCAATTATCAGATATGAGACTCACAGAACTATCAACTAGCGAAAAAAAATATTCCTCTTCATCCGTAAAGTTATATACCAAAAATGAAGAATTATTAGGTACCTCATTTAAAGATTTAGGAATTGTTTCTGGTCAATCATGTCGCAGTTCCTTACAAGATCCACCAGCGAATATCACCGTAGCTCGCAACCAGATGATAACCAAAGCAGCTTATTTGGATGCTAACGCTGTTTTATTGCATCAGTGCGAAATATTATCAGGCCAAGGATGCTACCAGATAGCAATATGTGAAGGCTCAGCCCTGCTTATCACCCAATGACCGATTTCCATTTCACACAGATAGGGGTTATCCATTCCCCTTATAAAGAAAAATTTGCCATTCCCCGCCAACCAGGTCTTATAGAAGACGGTGGCGGGAAACTGGTACTTATTCCTCCCTATAATCAACCGGATGCAGTTCGTGGTCTGGAACAATTTAGTCATTTGTGGGTTATTTTTATCTTCCATCAAACAATGGAAGGTGGCTGGAAGCCAATGGTACGTCCACCTCGTTTAGGTGGTAATGCAAAAATGGGCGTATTCGCAACCCGTTCGACTTTTCGGCCTAATCCAATTGGTATGTCTCTAATTGAACTTAAAGGGATCGAATACAAGAAAGGTCAAGTTACTCTGGAATTGGGTAGCCTGGATTTAGTTGATGGTACGCCTGTTATTGATATTAAGCCTTATTTACCTTTTGCTGAATGTCAGCCACATGCGGTAGCAGGTTTTGCACAACAATCCCCTGCTACCGATATGGAAGTGATATTTTTACCTGCCGCTGAACAACAACTCATCTCAGTTCAAAATATTTATCCGAATTTACGTCGTTTTATCAGCCAAGTTTTGACCCAAGATCCTCGTCCTGCTTACCGGAAAGGAGAACAGGAAAATCGGGAATATGCGGCTCATTTACTGAATTTTAATGTACGCTGGAGAATATGTGGCACATTGACTGAAGTGATCGCCATAGATCCCCACTAAAAATCAGCATATACCCTTTTGGCATTTTAAACTCACTGGTAGACTAAAGGCTTATTTTCGCTTTTTATTGGCTGGCAAATTTCTGCCAGTCAGAAGCAATTTGCTGCTCTAATGGAACCCAACAATGCGTACTAGCCAATATCTGCTCTCTACATTAAAAGAGACTCCTGCCGATGCAGAGGTTGTCAGCCATAAACTGATGCTTCGTGCGGGTATGATCCGTAAACTCGCTTCAGGTCTGTATAACTGGATGCCTACGGGTATCCGGGTACTTAAAAAAGTCGAAAACATTGTTCGTGAAGAGATGAACAATGCCGGAGCGATTGAAATATCTATGCCCGTCGTACAGCCGGCAGATCTATGGCAAGAAAGTGGCCGCTGGGAACAATACGGTCCAGAGTTACTGCGCTTTGTTGACCGAGGTGACCGTCCTTTTGTACTAGGTCCAACTCATGAAGAGGTCATCACTGATCTGATCCGCAATGAAGTCAGCTCATATAAGCAATTACCACTGACATTATTCCAAATTCAGACTAAATTTCGCGATGAAGTTCGCCCTCGTTTCGGCGTGATGCGCTCCCGTGAATTCCTAATGAAAGATGCTTACTCTTTCCACGCTACCCAGGCATCATTACAAGAAACTTATGACAATATGTACGAAGCCTACAGCAAAATTTTTACCCGCATAGGTTTGGATTTTCGTGCTGTGCTGGCAGATACCGGTTCCATCGGTGGTAGTGCTTCCCATGAATTTCAGGTTCTGGCAGCCAGTGGAGAAGATGATATCGTTTTCTCAACTGAATCCAATTATGCAGCTAATATTGAATTAGCCGAAGCTGTTGCTCCTGCTTATGATCGCGCAGCACCAACAGAAGAGATGCATCTGGTAGATACTCCAAACGCAAAAACAATTGCTGAACTGGTTGAGCAATTTAATCTGCCAATTGAGAAAACGGTTAAAACCCTGATGGTTCATGCAGCAGAAGGCACAAGTCATAAATTGATTGCCTTACTGGTTCGGGGCGACCATGAACTTAATGAAATCAAAGCAGAGAAATTACCTTTAATTGCCAGCCCACTGACTTTCGCTACCGAGGAAGAGATTCGTTCAATTGTTGGTGCAGGCCCAGGTTCATTGGGACCTGTCAATCTGCCAATACCTGTTATTATCGACCGCAGTGTGGCAGTGATGAGTGACTTTGGCGCAGGTGCTAATATCGATGAAAAACACTATTTCGGTATCAACTGGGAGCGTGATCTGCCACTACCTGAAATTGCTGATATCCGTAATGTTGTTGAAGGTGATACCAGCCCGGATGGTAAAGGGACATTGCTTATCAAGCGTGGTATTGAAGTTGGTCATATTTTCCAACTTGGCACCAAATATTCTGATGCCATGAAAGCTACCGTTCAAAGCGAAGACGGCCACAATCAGATAGTCACTATGGGCTGTTATGGTATTGGTGTTACTCGAATTGTCGCCGCAGCGATTGAACAAAATCACGATGACCGCGGTATCATCTGGCCTGATGCAATTGCGCCATTCCAAGTTGCTATTTTGCCAATGAATATGCACAAGTCATACCGAGTTAAAGAAGTTGCAGAGAAACTGTATGCTGATCTACGCGCTAGCGGCATTGATGTTATTTTTGATGATCGTAAAGAACGCCCAGGCGTGATGTTTGCCGATATGGAGCTTATCGGTATACCACACACTATCGTTATTGGTGACCGTAATCTCGATAATGGCGAAGTAGAATATAAATATCGTCGCGGTGACGAAAAACAAATGCTGAAACTAGACGATGTTGTTGATTACCTGAAGCAACAATTTGGTTGTTAATTGAATTATTGCAGTAACTTATTGAATAATATGGTGATAATGGTCACATTATAACAGAGCATTTTACGCTTCTTAGCCCATTATCACCATACATATTGAAACTAGAATTATTTCTTCACATTACAAGATTTCGATTTATCGAAATAGATTTTACCCGTCTGAATCAAGGCAGGATCGAATTGCCCATCTTCCATTGAAGGACTAACGCTGTAATAGCCTTCAACTGCAACGTAAACCGGCGTTCCACCTTCCACACCGACTTGGTGATAGCCTTGCTCCAAATCCAGACTTTCCGGTACGGCATACCGCTTACCTGTACTACAATCAGTAAATGAAGCAGCATCAGCCATGTAGCTGTATTCACCCATCAGTTTCTTCGGTTTTACCCGTTGCAGTTCATAATTGAATGATGATTCAATTTGATTGCCTTCAATATCCAACATGACCAAATTTTCACCCTTCGGCAGATAATAAGATTTCTGGTCGTCTGATTTTGTCAGGCTAATTTTCTCTCCATTTTTCGCCCATAGACCAGATTCAAAGAACGACTGGTCACCATCACGAGCGCCAAGATAAGTTTGCTCCAGAATATAAGTACCATCATTATCCAATAACAGTGTGGTATCAATACCAGAACAATCAGCACAAGGAAGAACGCCATGAAAAGTCTGATCTACTGGCTGTGAACTCGTTTGCTGTACTGAGTTACCTTTACATCCCATCAAAGCAGATACGCCCACAGCAACTAACGCTGTCAAAAGTTTCTTATTCACATTTATCTCCACACAGTATAATGAGCTCTATAATTCTCATCTTATAAGTAACACAAGGAACATAGCGATTATTCAAGCCTAATAGCGTAAGTACTGTCCTTCTTAAGGATGTTACCCAACAATAGCAAAATAACGTAGGCCGATTTTAATACTTTTGTCAGGAACTTGCTGTGAAATAAGACTTTTATTTATTTACTGTTCAGAATGAATAACCAAAGTTATTCATTAATCACGATTGATTTCCTGTGCTATAGTCATTAACAGTGCTTTTGAGTTACAATTTTTAACAACCACGGGCGGCAATAACCGCCACTAACCATAGTGGTGAGCGAATATGTCTATAAATACTGAATATCAACCAATTAACTGTGACGACTACGACAATCTTGAGTCAACTTGCCAACATCAGCTCCACCTCCACATAAAGTTGCGAGGTGGGGAAGTTATTGAAGGAAAAGCCTGTGATTTGGTTTTAAGAAAAAAAGTTGAATACTTGATAATTGAAACAGAAGGTAAACCCCGTGAATTGCGGTTAGATCATATTGCTAGCTTCAGTCACCCTAAAATTGGCACTATTACTATTGAACACTCTGAATCTTGATAGAAAACAGCCGCCTTGGGCGGCTTAACTTTTTATTTTAACAGCGTTTTATGCCAGCTAATTGTTAACATCTCCCTTCCTTCCGCCGCTTCACTTTCCTTGGTGACAAAAACACCTAACGCCGCTATTAATTGTTCATTGTAATAAAGCAATGGAATTCGCTCTCTAAGCCACGGAGCAACACCAAGCTCTTGCCACAATTTTTTACTATGCCGGGAGTGTTGACGCCCCACAATACTTATCATTCCCTGGACACCAAAGCGAACAGTCACTCGCTCATTACCAACCGGAGCCCTCACTTGAATACCGCGATCAGCAATATTCAATTCTCCCAGACGATCCGGCAATACCAAAGTATTGCAAATATCCCACTCAATAATAGTCTCTTTCAAAGATTGCCATTGAGGAACCAACCAGAGTTTTTGCTTATAACGACGTACATCATATTTACCAAATTGTAGTCGAGGCTCAGCATCAGTGCGAGCAAGCGCCACCTCATACCAAAGCCGATTAAGCTGCTCTCGTGAAGGCATTTTCATCTCATGATAACCAAACCAACGGCGTAACAAAGCATTTCGTTTGGCTTCGGAACATACAGCCAAAGACGAAATACCCAAAGCACCGTCTTGAGTTATCAGCTCTTTCAGAGACTGATCCAGTAATTCATCTAGAAGCTGCTCTTGCTCACCACATAAACTTGCACTACGAGCAACAGATTGTGGGAAATGCGGCCAACGTTGATTCAGTAACGGCATGATGTGTAAGCGCAGAAAATTTCTGTCATAACGATCATCTTGATTACTGTCGTCTTCAATCCAATTTAGACGATGTTCACTGGCATACATCTCCAGTTCATTCCGGCTATAGTCAAGTAGCGGGCGTAACAATAATGTATCAGCAAATACAGCGATTGAAGGCATAGAGGCAAGACCTGCCGGACCGCTACCTCGCTTTAATGCCAGTAAAAAAGTCTCCGCCTGATCATCAAGATGTTGAGCTGTTACCAAAATTTCGTCTTTTTGTAATTCTCGCTTGAATACCTGATATCTAGCATCGCGAGCAGCAGCCTCAATCCCCTTTTGACGAGCATCTATCATGACTCTTGCGGAATGAAACTCCACCCGCCAGTCATCACAGATCTGCTGGCAATGTTCAACCCATTGATCTGCTTTTAGGTTTAAACCGTGGTGAATATGCATTGCTCTTAGTTGAATTTCCTGATTATGTTGATTACGCCAATTAACCAGCAAATGCAGCAAAACAGAGGAATCTAACCCACCACTGAATCCAACCAAGATTTTCTTATATTCACCAAGCTGCTTAGCCAAAGTGACAAATAGTTTCTCATCAATGTTTGTCATTATAAGTTCAAAAATTCATTAGCTTGCAATAATATGAATTCATTATTATCTACTTTAGCAAGTCTAAAACCGCTGTCAGTCAGATATGTTTTTCACTACTTTCATCAAGAATATGAAATGATAAAAAGAAGTAGAAACAGTAAAGGATGGAATGGCTGAAATTTATTATTTCCAGTCATTTACCATCCCTTATTCAAGCAATTAATTCAAATATCAACAATAACCATATTGCATCAAGCGCTGATATCGGCGGTTGATTAATTCTTCAGATGTCAAATGATCAAGCTCTGCCAAATCAACCAACAACTGAGCTTTCAACGACGCGGATATTGTTTCATAGTCACGATGGGCGCCGCCTAATGGCTCTGAGATCACAGTATCGACTAATTCCAATTCTTTTAAACGAGGTGCAGTGATCCCCATTGCTTCTGCCGCCAAAGGTGCTTTTTCCGCGCTTTTCCACAAAATTGAGGCACACCCTTCTGGGGAAATAACAGAATAAGTACTATATTGCAGCATATTCACTTTATCACCAACACCAATCGCTAATGCGCCACCAGAGCCGCCTTCACCAATGACAGTACAAATAACAGGCACAGACAGACGGGACATTTCACGCAAGTTGCGAGCAATCGCCTCAGATTGACCACGCTCTTCCGCACCAACCCCTGGATATGCACCAGGAGTATCAATGAAAGTAATAATTGGCAGTTTAAAACGCTCTGCCATTTCCATCAGGCGCAAAGCCTTACGATAGCCTTCTGGCGCTGGCATACCGAAATTACGGCGAATTTTTTCTTTAGTCTCACGGCCTTTTTGGTGACCAATAATCATCACTGGACGCCCATCAAGACGAGCCAGACCACCAACAATTGCTTTGTCATCAGCATAAGCACGATCACCAGCAAGCTCTTCAAAATCAGTAAAAATATGCTGAATATAGTCCAACGTATAAGGACGACGCGGGTGACGGGCAAGCTGAGCAATTTGCCAGGCACCTAAATCTGAAAAGATTTTACGAGTCAATTCCAAACTTTTTTCTCGCAAACGTTGTACTTCTTCATCCAGATTTATATCTAATTTTTCACCTTGACGGCTAACTGCGGTTAGCGAATCAATTTTCGCTTCCAGCTCGGCAATCGGCTGTTCAAATTCAAGAAAATTCAGACTCATAACATTCCTATTTCAGTCAAATTCTAATTCTACCTGCTCATTACCCAGCAGAGTTCGCAAATCTGTCAGAAGGTTATCCGTTGGCGTTACCCTCCACGTCGCGCCAAATCTTAAACGGGCGCGGGCGTCTTCCCTCTGGTAATAAAGATGAACTGGTATCGTTCCTGAACGATGTGGTTCCAATGCACTACGAAGACGGCTTAACAATTGATCATCAATTTGCCTGTCTGACAGCGAGATAGCAAGTCCACGCGCATATTTTTCACGCGCTTCACTAATATCCATTAATTCACGAGCTGTCATTTTAAGACCGCCATTGAAGTCATCAAAGCTGACCTGCCCTGTAGCAATTAATATCCGGTCTTGTTCTAACAAATGCCGATATTTCTCCAAGGCATCAGAAAATAACATAACTTCTAGACGTCCTGAACGGTCATCTAAGGTACAAATACCAATCCGGTTACCTCGTTTGGTTATAATCACTTTAGATGCTAACACCAAACCTATCACCGTCGTTACTTGACCACGCGGTGTTGGATTCACATCTTTTAACTTCAATCCATTAGTATAGCGCTCAATTTCTTTTAAATAACGGGTGATAGGATGCCCAGTTAAATAGAGTCCCAACGTTTCCCGTTCACCATCAAGAACAATTTGTTCCGGCCATTGAGGAATATTGGCATAAGAGCGCTCCACTTCTTCTGGTTCTTCAGCTAATACACCAAACATATCAGTCTGACCAGTGGCTTCCGCTTTAGCATGTTGATCTGCTGCTTTTAGGGCATCTTCCAGCGTGGACATCAGTGCTGCACGGTGCGGCCCCAAACGGTCAAATGCCCCTGACATGATCAGTTTTTCCATCACTCGACGATTTAACTTCTTGATGTCAACACGGGCACATAAATCAAACAGTTCTCTAAAATAACCCTCTTTCTGACGAGCTTCAATGATCGCTTCAATCGGCCCTTCACCTACCCCTTTAATTGCACCGATACCATATACGATCTCCCCGTCATCATTAACGTGGAAATGATATAAGCCGCTATTGATATCAGGTGGTAAGATTTTCAGCCCCATGCGCCAGCATTCATCAATCAAACCAACGACTTTTTCTGTATTATCCATATCAGCAGTCATTACCGCAGCCATGAATTCAGCCGGATAATGCGCTTTCAACCATAAAGTCTGATAAGAAACCAAGGCATATGCAGCGGAGTGAGATTTGTTAAATCCGTAACCGGCAAACTTCTCTACCAGGTCAAAGATTTTCATTGCCAGTTCGCCATCAATACCCAGTTTTTTCGCGCCTTCTTCAAAGACAGAACGCTGCTTAGCCATCTCCTCCGGCTTTTTCTTGCCCATCGCTCGCCGGAGCATATCTGCGCCACCGAGAGTATATCCCGCCAGCACCTGAGCAATCTGCATCACTTGTTCCTGATAAAGGATAATGCCGTAAGTCGGCTCCAACACAGGCTGTAAAGATTCGTGCTGCCACTGTATATCCGGGTATGAGATCTCCTCCCGGCCATGTTTGCGGTCAATGAAGTTATCCACCATGCCTGATTGCAAGGGGCCTGGGCGGAACAAAGCCACAAGCGCGATCATATCTTCGAAACAGTCGGGACGCAGACGTTTAATCAGATCCTTCATACCACGGGATTCAAGCTGAAATACCGCTGTTGTTTCAGCACGTTGCAGCATATCAAAGCTTTTAGCGTCGCTCAGTGGAATCGCTGTAATATCAATCGGCTCTTGACCTTTCTTCGCTCTACGCGCGTTGATCATCTCTAATGCCCAGTTGATAATGGTCAGTGTCCTCAGTCCGAGGAAGTCAAATTTCACCAACCCTGCATATTCCACATCGTTTTTATCAAACTGAGTAACCGGGTTCAAACCTTCCGGGTCACAATAGAGCGGCGAAAAATCGGTGATCTTAGTTGGAGCAATAACCACCCCACCCGCGTGTTTCCCGGCATTACGAGTGACACCTTCCAACTTACGCGCCATATCTATCAGCGCCTTAACTTCCTCATCCGCTTCATAGATTTCAGGAAGTTGCGGCTCCGCGGCAAATGCTTTCTCCAATGTCATACCGGGATCAAGCGGTATTAATTTGGAAATCCTATCAACAAATCCGTATGGATGCCCTAACACACGGCCAACATCCCGGATTACCGCTTTCGCCGCCATTGTGCCGAATGTGATAATCTGAGATACAGCATCACGGCCATAGATATCAGCCACATGATCAATTACCAGATCGCGTTTTTCCATACAGAAATCGACGTCGAAATCGGGCATGGAAACACGTTCAGGGTTAAGGAATCGTTCAAATAGCAAATCAAATTCCAAAGGATCGAGATCAGTTATTTTTAGAGCATAAGCTACCAAAGAACCGGCACCCGAACCGCGTCCCGGGCCAACAGGAACGCCGTTGTCTTTCGACCACTGAATGAATTCCATCACGATCAGAAAGTAGCCTGGGAATCCCATCTGGTTGATAACCCGAAGTTCAACATCGAGTCTCTCATCATATTCAAGACGTTTTTCTGCACGTACTTTAGGATCTGGATAGAGAAATGCCAAACGCTCTTCTAACCCTTGTTTAGATCTATCTATCAGATAATCTTCAGTACTCATTTCCCCTGTAGGAAATTGCGGCAGGAAGTATTCACCAAGGCGAATAGTGACATTACAGCGCTTAGCAATTTCTACACTGTTTTCCAGCGCTTCCGGGATATCAGCGAATAACTCACACATTTCCTGTTCACTACGCAGATATTGCTGAGGACTGTAATTTTTTGGACGTTTAGGGTCAGCCAAAGTATAGCCATCATGAATCGCTACGCGAATCTCATGAGCATCAAAATCTTCACTATCAATGAAGCAAACATCATTGGTCGCAACGACAGGCAGGTTTTTTTCCGTCGCCAGCGCAACCGCTGCATGCAGATAACTCTCTTCATCTGCACGGCCAGTACGGATCAACTCCAAATAATAACAACCGGGAAAATGCTCCTGATAAAACTCAAGGCATTGGTCCACCATAACCTGATTACCACGTAGCAGGAATTTACCCACATCCCCCATACGACCGCCGGAGAGCAGAATTAGCCCTTCTTTATGGTTTATCAACCATTCCTGTTTAATTGTCGGACCAATCGCACCATATCCCTTCTGATAAGCCTCTGATATCAGCAACGTCAGGTTATGATAACCCGTATTATTGCGTGCAAGAATGGTCAGGCTAGCGTACTCATCGCCAAGCAGTTCACTTTCCACATAGAAATCAGCACCAATAATCGGTTTTATTCCTGCCCCATGAGCACTGCCGTAAAACCTCACCAACCCACACAAATTAGTAAAATCAGTGATCGCAAAAGCCGGCATACCTAACTGCGCCACCTTTTTCACTAAAGGGCTGGTTTTGGCTAAGCCATCAATCATTGAATAGTCGCTGTGAACACGTAAGTGCACAAAACGGGGTTCGGCCATATATTTATCCAGATGATATCAATTTGAAGAATAGCTGTATTCAGTCAACAAGTTTACTTAAAGGCCAATTGCTCTCTTAACCGGCGAAAAACTTTTACGATGATGTTCCGTCGCTCCCAACTGAGCCAACTTTTCTAAATGAAATGCCGTTGGGTAGCCTTTATGCTTAGCAAATCCATATTCAGGAAACAGTTGATCAAGTTCAGCCATTTCCCGATCTCTGGTCACTTTCGCCACAATAGAAGCGGCACTGATTTCAGCAACCAGTCCATCGCCTTTTATTACCGCTTGTGCCGGCATGGGTAATTTAGGGCAACGGTTACCATCAATCAGCACATATTCAGGAGAAATAGGCAAATTAGCCACAGCCCTTTGCATCGCAAGCATAGTTGCATGCAGGATATTCAATTGATCAATTTCTGCCGGTTCTGCACGCCCTAAACTCCAGCACAATGCTTTTTCTGTGATCTCCAGATACAGTGCCTCACGGCGTTTTTCACTAAGTTTTTTAGAATCGGCCAAACCAACTATCGGCCGTAATGGATCTAAAATAACCGCCGCAGTCACAACCGCACCCACTAATGGGCCTCGACCAACTTCATCAACCCCAGCAATCAGACTTGCCTGAGGATATATAAATTCCATCATTTTCCTGCCAATTCCAACACGGCTTGTGCTGCTTGTTCGTCAGCATTACAACGAATGCTTTCATGCAAACGTAAAAATGTCTGCTTCAATATTTCAACTTTTTCACTGCCTTGTAGTAACAGCAACAATTCATCTGCAAGTTTTTGCGGCTGACATTTTTCCTGCAATAATTCTTTAACTAACTCTTCACCGGATAATAAGTTAGGCAATGAAACATAAGGCGTTTTTACCAGGCGTTTTGCCAACCAGAAAGTCAATGGCTTCATCCGGTAACCCACCACCATTGGACATTTTGCCAGCATACATTCCAGAGCAGCAGTACCAGAGGCCAAAAGTGCAGCATCACTTGCGATCATGATTTCTCGCGCTTTGCCATCCACAAGGTGAACATTCAGCTCTGGCGCAACTTCCTGTTTAATGCGCTCGAATTGTTCACGCCGTTTAACATTCACTAATGGCACAAATATATGCAGGTCAGATATGCTGCGCTGTAATAACTGAGCAGTTTTAAGAAAATCTGCACTCAGCATCTCAACCTCAGAATGTCGGCTCCCCGGCAATAAAGCCAAGCAAACAGCCTCTGGAGGAATACCTAATGACTCACGTGCCGCCGCTTTATTTGGTTGTAATGGCATAGCATCCGCCATAGTGTGTCCAATAAACCGGCACGGAACATTAAACTTATCGTAAAACGCTTTTTCAAAAGGTAAGAAAGCCAAGACCATATCAGTGGCTTTACCAATTTTGAAAACACGTTTCTGGCGCCAAGCCCATACCGACGGACTGACATAATGAATGGTGCGGATGCCCCGCTGTTTTAACCGACCTTCCAAGGTGATATTGAAATCCGGCGCATCAATGCCCACAAACACATCAGGTTTCAGTTCAGTGAAACGAGTTGTCAGATCCTTACGGATTTTCAACAAACGAGGCAAACGTTCAAGAACTTCGACAACCCCCATTACTGCTAGCTCTTCCATCTCATACCAGGCTTCACAACCTTCAGCCTGCATAAGAGGACCTGCCACACCAACAAAACGGGCATTAGGTACTTTCGCTTTTACAGCACGAATTAAACCTGCGCCAAGGATATCACCGGAGGTTTCTCCGGCGATTAATCCAATAGTCAACAGACGCAGACTATCAATAGAAGAAATGGTAGCCAAAGGAGTATCCTTCATCTACTTAACGGACAATGCCACGGGTAGAATTTGCCAGAAAATCGCTGAAGATTTTTACCTGCTGATTACCTTCAGCTAACTCAGCAATTTCTTGTTGTGCTTCTTCTAAAGTTTTTCCATTACGATACAAAATCTTGTATGCATTTCTAATTGCGTGCAATGAATCTTTATCAAAACCACGGCGTTTCAGACCTTCGACATTAATGCCAAAAGGTGTGGCATGATTCCCCTGAGCGATAACATATGGCGGAATATCCTGTACCACACCAGAACACCCTCCCACCATAGCATGAGCGCCAATCTGACAAAACTGATGAATCGCACTCATACCACCAATGATGACATAATCACCCAGAGTAACATGCCCTCCTAAAGTACCATTATTAGCAATGACACAACGATCACCGATAATACAGTCATGAGCGACATGGGTATTGATCATCAACAAATTATCATTGCCGATTTTCGTTACACCGCCACCCTGCACAGTGCCACGATGAATGGTGACACTTTCGCGGATACGGTTACGATCACCAATTTCAACCCGGGTTGGTTCACCGTGATATTTCAGGTCCTGATTCATTTCGCCAATAGAAGCAAACTGAAAAATCTGGTTATCACGGCCGATTTTGGTTATTCCATTGATAACAACATGAGACTTCAGCTCTGTACCTTCGCCAATTTCAACCTGTGAACCAATACAACAAAATGGTCCAATACGCACATTGGCGCCAATAACCGCACCCTCTTCTACAATAGCGCTAGGATGTATATAAGCGGTTTCATCAATCATAGATTAAACCTCACGACGGCGAGCACACATCATTTCTGCTTCGCAAGCTACTTCTCCATCGACTTTTGCTACGCCTCTACAACGTGCAACACCTCGACGCTCTTTAATAAATTCTACTTCTAATATCATTTGATCCCCAGGCACTACGGGGCGTTTAAAACGGGCACCATCGATAGCGGCAAAATAATAGAGCTCATTTGGCTCCAGTTTGCCGACGCTCTTAAATGCCAGAATTCCGGTGGCCTGTGCCATAGCTTCAAGGATCAGAACTCCAGGGAAAATAGGTTTGCCGGGAAAATGCCCTTGAAAGAAGGGTTCGTTTAAAGATACATTTTTTACTGCACGTAAGAATTTACCTTCCTCAAAATCAAGAACGCGATCCACTAATAAAAACGGATAACGATGTGGAAGTAGATCTAAAATTTCTTCAATGTGCAGAGTATGATTATCACTCATCTAAATACTCTTCCTGTCAAAAAGGACTAATTGTATTAACGACACGGCCCGCTTAAACCCCAAATCCAGAGTTCCCAGGCAGGCCGCAAAAATAAGACACAACCAAAAATATAGTGCAATTAAATATAGTGCAATTACTCGTTTTCGTCTTCCAGCTTACCCTCAATTGACTTAAGACGTTTACTCATTTCATTGATATTCATGACTAAAGCTGCTGTCTTACGCCAAACTTTATTTGGTTGCGCCGGAATGCCAGAGGAGTATACACCAGGTTCAGTGATGGGACGCATTACCATACTCATTCCCGTGACTGTCACCTTATCACAGATTTCCATATGCCCATTAATTACACTGGCGCCGCCAATCATACAGTAACAACCAATTTTCAGACTACCGGCCATGATCACACCGCCAGCAACCGCCGTATTGTCACCAATGATGACATTATGAGCAATCTGACACTGGTTATCGATAATGACTCCATTGCCAATAATGGTATTATCCAAAGCTCCCCGATCAATCGTCGTACAGGCGCCAATCTCAACCCGGTCACCCATAATGACTGAACCTAATTGAGGAATTTTAACCCACTTACCACGATCATTCGCATAGCCAAAACCATCAGACCCAATCACTGCTCCTGACTGAATCAAACACTGTTCACCCATTTCAACATTATGATAAACAGAGACATTCGCCCAAAGACGACTTCCCGCGCCAATACGCGTATTTTTACCAATAAAGCAACCTGCGCCGATAACAACATTGTCACCAAGAACAACGCCAGATTCGATAACAGCATTGGCTCCGACAGCAACGTTTTTACCCAAAGTCGCCTGAGGTGAAATCACCGCAGAAGGGTGAATATCCTGTGCAGGAATCGGTGTTATATCCATAATCTGAGCCATATAGGCATATGCCAGATAAGGATTGGCGACAACCAACGCCGGAATATTGCAATAAGGAAGATCTGACGCCTGAAGAACGACAGCGGCAGCCTGACATTCACCTAAACGTTCACGGTAACGACTGTCCGACAAAAAAGTGATCTGTTCGCTATTAGCCGAATGCATTGGTGCAATACTGGTGATAACAATATCGCCATCACCATGTAATTGTGCATTCAACTGCTGAGCTAAATCAGCCAATCGAATTGAAGACATCTATTATTTAACCTGTTTCAATACACTTGCAGTAATATTTTTACCAGATACTGAATAAGCAACAGCATTCGCATCAATAACGACATCATAGCCTTCTTTGCCAGCAACGACTTTGATTGCGTCCTGAATACGGCTTAGAATTTTGTTGCGTTCTTCCATCTCGCGGCGACGGTGATCTTGTTCAAAAGCTTGGGCTTTTTTGCCAAATTCTTCACGCTTAGCCATCACCTCTTTTTCCAGATTAGTACGCTCACTGGATTTCATCGTAGAACCGTCACGCTGTAATTTCTGGATTTTGGACTGCAAGTCAGTTTCCATCCGTTGCAGTTCAGATGCGCGGTTTTTAAACTCATTTTCCAACTGCTTCACAACAGCTTCACGGGCAGGCAACTGCTGGAAAATCTCACCGACATTGACAACGGCAATTTTGTCTGCTGCCTGAGCACCAGCAGAGAAAGCTAATGCAATACCAAAGCTTGCTGCACACAACAATTTTTTCACTATAAACTCCTTAAACCACGCTATCTGTAACAGATTGGAAAACTTAGTTAATGCCCTGAAACCTGCGATTTCAGAGCTTGCTCTATCAATAATAAGATAAAAACGCATTATCACCAGGTTTTGCCAATATTAAATTGGAATTGCTCTGATCTATCACCTTCGTAGTCTTTAATCGGCTTAGCATAAGAGAACACTAGCGGACCTAAAGGAGACATCCATTGCAATGCAATACCCGCCGAAACGCGGATATTACCTGGTTTACTATAATCAGGTATACCTTTGCTTTTCATCACCGCAGAATCATTCCAATCGGTATCCCAAACCGTACCTGAATCAATAAAGAATGAAGTTCGGACAGAATTCGAATACTTACTATCAAGGAATGGCGTTGGCGTAATTAACTCAAGGCTGGCTACCGCCATTGCGTTACCACCTACAGCATCACGAGATGGACTCTCTTTCTTAGGCGATCCATCCTTATTCAGGTAAATAGCCTTAGGACCGATATTGTTAGAACGGAAACCACGAACCGTACTGGAGCCGCCTGCATAGAAGTTTTCATAGAATGGCAACTCTTTACCGCCTAATCCATCCCCATACCCTAAACGACTGCGCCCCAAAATCACCCAAGTACGATCATCATTAATTGGATAATAGGCAGAAGTATCAAGAGTCACCTTGTAAAATTCGTTATCGGAACCTGGAATAGTCACTTTACCATTCAGAGTCGATTTCACGCCTGATGTTGGGAAGAAACCACGGTCGAGGTTGTTATATGTCCATCCCATAGTGAGAGCAAAATCATCCGCTTTGAATTCGGCTTTACTTTCAAGATCAGGTTTCTCGCCCATAGACCTCAGATAACGCCACATTGCTACCTGAGGAAGCATTTCAGACAGCGAGTTATGAATATAATTTAAGCCAAAATTCAGGGAGTTATTTTCATTAATCGGGAAACCAAGGAAACCACTTATACCATAGCTTTGGTTAGTGTAGCCGGATAATTCAGCATCATCGGCTCTGAAATCGTTGTAGAATACCCGACCGCCAAGACTCACGCCATTAATCGTGAAGTATGGATCAGTGAAGGAAAGCTCTGCGTAGGTTGAATAATCATTCTTACTGGCATTAATTCCAACAGCGTTACCTGTACCCAACCAGTTATCCTGTTGAGCGCCAATTTGGAAACTAACGCCGCTTTCTGTACCAAAACCAACACCAAAGTTCAAAGAACCGGTATTACGTTCTTTAACTTTATAAACGACATCGACCTGATCAGGGCTGCCTGGTATACGCTGAGTTTCAACATCTACCGTTTCGAAATAACCCAAACGGTTAAGACGCTCTTTACCCAGTTCAACCAAATCACTCCCTAACCATGCTCTTTCCATTTGACGCATTTCACGACGCAGAACGGCATCTTTAGTGGTGTCATTACCAGAAAAACGGATTTTACGGACATAGAAACGGTTACCTGCATCAATATTGACATGCAGTTTTACTGTCTTATCCTGATCATTGATTTCAGGTTGCGTCATCACTCGTGGATAAGCATAACCATAGCGACCAAGCAGGTTTTTGATGTCATTTTCCATTTTAGTCACCTGAGTCCCGTTATACAGAGAACCAGGCTCAATGGCAGCCAGCTTAGTAATTTCTGACTGATAACCCGCCATATTACCGTTCAGATCAATACCCGATATTTTGTATTGATCTCCTTCCGTCATATTTATCGTGACATAAAGACCTTTTTTATCCGGCGTCAAACTAACCTGAGTCGAATCAATGTTGAAACGGGCATAACCGCGATCAAGGTAAAAACTGCGCAACGTTTCAAGGTCGCCAGCCAGTTTTTGTTTCTGATATTTCTGATCAGCAGTCAGGTTCCACCACGGCACATCATCTCTCAATTGGAAACGATTCAATAACTCATCAGAAGAAAATGATTTATTGCCAACAATGTTAATCTGCTGGATTTTTGCCGAAACACCTTCAGCGAAAACCAGTTTTAAATCGATACGGTTACGTGGAAGAGGCGTAACAACCGCTTTTACACTCGCGTTGTATTTACCCACACTGTAATAGAAATCCTCCAATCCTCTTTCGATATTGGACAGCATCGTGCGATCAAGGGCTTCTCCAACCCGAACATGAGATGCCTCAAGGTTCTGTTTCAACATGTCATCTTTCACCGATTTATTGCCGGAGAAAGTGATGCTAGCAATAGTCGGCCGTTCTTTTACCTGAACAATAAGTGTATTGCCATCACGCAGGACACGAACGTCTTCAAAGTTACCAGTAGCAAATAGTGCATGAATGGTACGACCGATATCTTCATCGCTGACCGTATCACCTACGCGAACTGGCATATTCAATAATGCTGCACCTACGGCGACGCGTTGAAGACCTTCAAAGTGAATGTCCTGAACTACGAATCCGTCTGCACCGTATGCAGTGGCGCTGCCGAACAGCAGCGACGCTATGAGTAACTTTTTCATCGCCATCGTTGTAATGCGTCTTCCTAACCAGTCTTCCGCTTTAAAAACGGGAGAAATCATTGAAAAGTGCAAGCCCCATCAATAACACCAGTATCATAGCACCGATGCGATAGCTGAAGTCTTGTACACGCTCGGAAACCGGCCCCCCCTTTATCTTTTCGATAAACAAGAAGAGCAAGTGTCCACCATCTAACACAGGTAATGGGATTAGGTTAATAATCCCAAGATTGACGCTTATTAGCGCCAAAAACATCAAATAATACACTAAGCCGGAATCAGCCGACACCCCCGCCCCTTTGGCAATAGAGATAGGCCCACTCAGGTTGTTAATTTTCACATCACCAACGATCAACTTACCAATCATACTGACAGTTAATCGCATCAGTTGCCAAGTCTTATCTCCTGCCTGATACATGGCAGAAAAAGGCCCGTATTGCTGAACGATTTTATATTCATCGGCTAATGGCGCAATTCGCAGTTCCACGCCGGCAAAACCAACTTTCCTGCCACCGGATTGTTGTCTTACTTCCGGTGTCATAGAGAGAGAAATAATATGACCAGCCCGATCCACGGAAAGTTCCAGCGGGACATTCGGATTATTACTGACAAAGGATGTAAAAGTATGCCACGCATCTATTTCCTGGCTACCGACTTTAACTATCCTATCCCCCTTTTGCAAACCTGCTTTTTCCGCTGCGGAGCCAGGGATAACTTTTTCCACCAGAGAATCCAAATGAGGACCGACAGGCATAATCCCTAGAGACAACACAGGGTCCTGCTTATCAGGATCAAAGCTCCATTGTTGCAAATCCAGAGTTTTCTCTACCGGATGTGATGAACCTGGAGAAATAACCTGAACCGTCATGTTATCGTCACCTATCTTGCCCACCAGAGCAAAACGCACTGAATTCCAATCAAGCGTTTCGATACCATCTACGGATTTTAGTTCCATTCCTGATGAAATATTTGCTTGCGCAGCGATAGAATCTGGTTTGATATCCGCAACAACAGGACGTATTGCCGGCACGCCAATAATAAACACTAACCAATAAACCACAGCCGCCAATAAAAAGTTAGCAATTGGCCCGGCACTGACAACCGCAGCACGCTGACCAAGCGTCTTATTATTGAATGCCATATGACGGTGTTCAGGAGAAACAGGTGAAACACGCTCATCAAGCATTTTCACATATCCCCCCAGTGGAATAAGGGCTACAACATATTCCGTTCCCTGGCGATCCATACGCCGCCATAGCGCTTTACCAAAACCAATGGAGAAACGTTCAACGTGAATACCACACTTCCTGGCTACCCAAAAATGACCAAACTCATGCACAGTGATCAATATGCCTAGCGCAATAATAAAAGCCGCCAGATTCCAGAGAATTCCCATCATATTTTTTAAACGCCGTCAAACAGAGAGATCAAAACACCAGCAATATCATGCCGGCAAAAACAGGGATCGCAGCAGTCAGACTATCAATGCGATCCATAACACCGCCATGTCCCGGAATTAGCTGGCTGCTATCCTTAATACCTGATTCACGTTTGAACATACTCTCAGTCAAATCGCCAAATACAGAAGCGATAACAACAATAGCAGAACACAACATAAGTTTTTCAGGCATTGCAGGTACTGGAGCATATTTCCCAAACAGCCATGAAATAATGGCCGCTGTCATTAACCCCCCGATTAATCCTTCCAGCGTTTTTCCCGGAGAAACTTTCGGCGCCATTTTACGTTTACCTAAAGTGCGTCCGAAGAGATAAGCACCGGAATCCGCTCCCCATACCAGCAACATGACATACAGTAACCACCATGCGCCATAATATGAATTATCACAATATCCCTGAGTCCGTAAGACCATCATTCCACAGTAAAACGGCACTAACGTCAGGACGCCAAACAAAAGGCGCAATAAAATGGATTTCTTCCAAATTGCAGCGGAAGAAGGATAGGTAACAACCAGAAGCGTCGCGACAATCCACCAAATCATTCCCCCCCATAGGATAAAAGTGATTTGCGGTTGTCCAATCAAATCAGTGAAATCTGGCAGAGTATACTGTAGGGCTAATAAACCAATAGCAAACAGAGCTGCCAAAGTAGCCCGTTTCTTTTGGCTAAATAAGCCGGCGAATTGCCCCCATTCCCATGCAGCAAGGGCTGAAACAGCGATAATAACCAGCCCAAACGCTACTGGCGGCAGCAAAAACAGAGCGGCAATCACAAGAGGGATTAATATCACAGCCGTTATAAGGCGGTACTTCAACAAGAGTTCCTCCTATGATCCCGCATCGGCATCGTCTGGTATTGTTCCGCCAAACCGGCGTTCTCTTTTGGCAAAGGCATTAATTGCACCTTCAAAAACGGTTTCATCAAAATCAGGCCAGAGTATATCGGTAAAATAGAATTCTGCATAAGCTATCTGCCATAACAGAAAATTACTGATACGATGCTCACCTCCGGTTCTGATGACTAAATCAACCTGAGGCTGCTGGCTTAGATTCATATAATTATTAACTAATTCTTCAGTAATATCCTGTGGCTCAAGGGAATTATCTTTAATCTGCTGAGCAATTTTCTGAACACTTTGAACAATATCCCAACGACCACCATAATTTGCAGCAATATTAAGTTGCAGCCCCGTATTATTAGCAGTCAACTTAACTGAGCGACAGATACGATCCCGTAAACGCTCACTGAACCGGCTGATATCGCCAATAACAGATAATCTAATATTATGCTTATGTAAACTTTTGACTTCGCTATCTAGCGCAAAAATAAATAATTCCATTAAAGAACTGACTTCTTGCTCCGGCCGATTCCAGTTTTCACTACTGAAAGCGTATAGCGTCAGTGACTCAATTTTATGTTTAGCCGAGAAACTCACCGCACTCCGTACCGCTTTAATCCCCGCACGATGACCAAAGGCTCTTAATTTCCCTCGTTTCTTTGCCCAACGGCCATTACCATCCATAATAATAGCAACATGTTTAGGTAATAATGACGATAAATCGTTCTGATGATGATTGCTGGATAATATCACTCAATTAATCCTTTACTGGTCAGGGTAATTCTCTTACAAGTTCAGGCATCTCAAACATAAAAAAGCCGTGTCTGGTATCCACGGCTTGGGTAAAAGCCTAATTATCTGGAAGAGAACTTCCAAAATCTGGACCGTTAATTATATCAACCAACAGTTATACGCAAACTATACCACCAGGTAAAAATGCGGACAAATACCCATTTGCCAATCAAAGACTATCTGATAAATGAACGAATAGTCTTCATAGCCAAATCTCTTGCGAGATTATCAATCTGTAAGACTTCCTCAATGCTCTGAGGTTCCGGTAAATTTAATTTTTCTACAACCTGCCGGTTTATAATTGCAATATCTGTGAAAGAGATTCCATTTTGTAAAAAAATCTTAACGATTTCTTCATTCGCTGCATTCAAGGCCGTCGTTGCCGCCTGACCTGCATGGCAAGCTTCAATAGCCAGTTTCAAACATGGATACCGTTCATAATCTGGTTTCGAAAACGTCAATGTACCTAAAGAATAAAAATCAAGAGGTTCAACACCAGAAGCAATACGATTTGGGTACGCCATTGCATAGGCAATAGGTGTACACATATCCGGCGTTCCTAATTGAGCAATAACGCTGCCATCCTGATAACGGACCATAGAGTGAATAACCGATTGAGGATGGATTACCACTTCCATTTCCGCAGCAGATGCATTGAACAGGCAACATGCCTCAATATATTCCAAGCCCTTATTCATCATTGTCGCAGAATCTACCGAGATCTTACGCCCCATCGACCAATTCGGATGAGCGCAAGCCTGATCCGGCGTAACAAAAGCCAATTGCTCCAAAGGGGTATGACGAAAAGGCCCGCCAGATCCTGTCAGAATGATATTAGCAATTCCATGTTGTTTTAGCTCTATGTGTCCAAGGCTGCGCTGTATTACCTCAGGTAAACTCTGGAAAATAGCATTATGTTCACTATCAATAGGTAATAATTGAGCATTATGTTTCGCTACCGCATCCATAAAGAACCGACCGCTAGTGATCAGCGACTCTTTATTAGCCAGTAAAATCTGTTTACCCGCCCGGATGGCAGCTAACGTCGGCAATAAACCAGCAACACCAACAATCCCTGACATAACCTGATCAACATCATTCAAAGCAGCCAAATCACACGCAGACTGTTCGCCGAAAAATACTTCGGTTTTACAACCTTGTTCAATGAGCAACTGACGCAACTCTTTTGCGGAAACTTCATCCGCCATTGCAGCATATTGAGGCCGAAATTCCAGACATTGCTCAGCCATAACCTGAATATTTTTTCCAGCGGCCAGCGCTGTAACTTTAAATTTATCAGGATTATTGCGAACTACAGTAAGTGTACTTTTGCCTACGGAACCTGTGGAACCAAGGATGGTCAACCTTTTCATACTGATGCTCTGAACTGTTCTATTTGATGTATATTGATACTTATCTGATTTGCCGAGCTATGAATGCCCATGACGTCAGAGAAATGCCGAATAAAAAATAGCGCCGCACGATAGCAGCGCTTGATGTATCTCATAAAAGAGATTAGAACTCCATCAGTTCTTCTTCTTTCTTCGTTAAAGCTTCATCAACTTTTTTGATGAAGTTATCCGTCAGCTTTTGAATATCATCCTGCGCGCGACGTTCATCATCTTCACTGATCTCTTTGTCTTTCAACAGCGCTTTGATTTTGTCATTAGCATCACGACGAATATTACGCACAGAGACACGCCCCTGCTCAGCTTCGCCACGAACCACCTTAATCAAATCTTTACGGCGCTCTTCTGTCAATGGAGGCAAAGGAACACGGATTGTTGTCCCCGCAGAAGATGGATTCAGCCCTAAATCAGAAGCCATGATTGCCTTTTCAATCGCCGGCGTCATAGTACGATCAAATACCGTGATAGCCAGGGTACGTGCATCCTCAGCAACGACGTTAGCAAGCTGACGCAAAGGCGTTGGCGTACCATAATACTCAACAGTGAGGCCATCCAGCAGACTAGGAGAAGCTCGGCCAGTACGAACCTTGCTAATTTGGTTTTTAAGTGCTTCGACGCTCTTTTCCATACGGTCTTGTGCGTCTTTTTTGATTTCATTAATCACGTTACAAACCCTTGGGAACTGGTTGTTTTCAAGCCATAAGTCATTATGACCATGTTTGTTAAATTTGGCGTATCAGGCGACTCATCATACCGCCAAACATCTCTGGTGTCTTTGCACATTACTCATGGGAAATCAGGGTACCTTCATTTTCCCCCATCACCACACGACGCAACGCCCCCGGCTTATTCATGTTAAATACGCGAATGGGTAAGCTATGATCACGAGCCAGAGTGAATGCCGCCAAATCCATCACTTTCAATTCACGCTCTAACACCTGCTGATAAGAGAGCCTATCAAACAATACCGCTTCTGAATCTTTAGCCGGATCAGCCGAGTAAACACCATCTACTTTAGTTGCTTTTAACACAACATCTGCTTCAATCTCAATACCGCGCAAACACGCTGCCGAATCTGTAGTAAAGAACGGATTGCCGGTACCCGCAGAGAAAATAACAACACGACCATGACGTAACAAACTAATCGCTTCTGCCCAACTATAGTTATCGCAAACGCCATTTAAAGGAATGGCAGACATTAGACGGGCGTTCACATAGGCGCGGTGTAATGCATCCCGCATTGCCAGACCATTCATCACTGTTGCCAACATGCCCATGTGGTCGCCGACTACACGGTTCATTCCTGCTTCTGCCAAGCCAGCGCCACGAAACAGATTACCACCGCCAATGACGACACCGACCTGTATGCCCAACTCAACCAGTTCTTTGATCTCCTGAGCCATACGATCTAAAACGCTGGCGTCTATACCAAAACCTTCTGCGCCTTGCAGGGCTTCTCCACTAAGTTTAAGCAGGATACGCTGATATACGGGTTTTGCATTGGTTGCCATGATGTTCTGTCCTAAGCAGAAAAGTATATTGGGGATTTACATACATCCGGGTCATTCTGACCAGATGCAAAAACTCAACACCTACTGAAATAGGCGGTTTAGATTAGATAAAACAGAACCGCCATTTGGCGGCCCTGTTTGTAAAAATTAAGACTATTTACTCATTGCAGCAACTTCTGCTGCGAAATCAGTCTCAACTTTCTCAATACCTTCACCCACTTCATAACGGATGAAGCTAGTCACTTTAGCATTGTTTTCTTTCAACAGATCGCCAACTGTTTTGCTTGGGTCCATCACAAAATTCTGACCTGTCAGAGAGATCTCGCCGGTGAATTTATTCATACGGCCAGAAACCATTTTCTCTGCGATTTCACGTGGCTTACCAGACTGCATTGCGATATCCAGTTGGATTTGGTGCTCACGCTCAACAACATCAGCAGGTACATCGCTTGGGTTAACATATTCTGGCTTACTTGCAGCGATGTGCATAGCTACATGCTTAATCAGCTCTTCATTAGCGCCTTCTGCCGCAACCAGAACACCGATACGCGCACCATGCAGGTAAGTACCCAGTTGTTCGCCTTCTAATACAGAAACGCGACGAATGTTGATGTTTTCACCGATTTTAGCAACCAGTGCAGTACGCTGCTCTTCGAACTTAGCTTTCAGCGTTTCAACATCAGAGATTTTATCAGCCAATACTGCTGCCATAACTTCTTTACCGAAAGCGATAAAGCCAGCATCTTTAGCAACGAAGTCAGTTTCACAGTTCAGTTCAACCAAAGCGCCGAATTTGCCATCAGCAGCCACTTCCGCCAGGATGATACCTTCAGCAGCAACACGGCCAGCTTTCTTAGCCGCTTTCGCCTGACCTGATTTACGCATGTTGTCAATCGCTAATTCGATATCGCCATTAGCTTCAACCAGCGCTTTTTTACATTCCATCATACCTGCGCCAGTACGCTCACGCAGTTCTTTTACCAAAGCAGCGGTAATTCCAGACATTTGTTTTATTCCTCGATGTATCCCGCAGGAAGAGAGTATTCCGCATGGATAGTTCTTATATTAGATACGTAAAAGGGGGCCATAACAGGCCCCCCTAACCAATATATTTCAATACCTGGTTAATAAGGGCTCAATAATGAGCTTGCCTTATTATTCAGCTTCTACAAAGCTTTCTTCTGCCTGAACAGCCAGATCTTGAGAACGACCTTCACGAACAGCAGTAGCAACAGCACCTAGATACAGTTTTACTGCACGAATTGCGTCATCGTTACCAGGGATGATGAAATCAACGCCATCTGGATCAGAGTTAGTATCAACAACAGCAAATACTGGGATACCCAGGTTATTTGCTTCTTTGATAGCAATGTGTTCATGTTCAGCATCGATAACAAACAGAGCGTCAGGTAAGCCGCCCATATCCTTGATACCGCCCAGACTATTTTCTAACTTACCAAGTTCACGAGAACGAATTAACGCTTCTTTCTTGGTCAGTTTGTCAAAAGTACCGTCCTGAGACTGTGCTTCTAAATCTTTCAAACGTTTGATGGACTGACGAACGGTTTTCCAGTTAGTCAACATACCACCTAACCAACGGTGATTAACGAAGTATTGATCACAGCTCTGAGCTGCTTCTTTAACCGCTTCGCTCGCAGCACGCTTAGTACCAACAAACAGAATTTTGCCTTTGTGTGAAGCAATCTTGTTCAGTTCAGCTAACGCATCATTGAACATTGGAACAGTTTTTTCCAGGTTGATGATATGCACTTTGTTGCGAGCGCCAAAGATGAATGGTTTCATTTTTGGGTTCCAGTAACGAGTCTGGTGACCGAAGTGAACGCCCGCTTGCAGCATATCGCGCATGGAAACAGTTGCCATTGTAAACCTCTGTAAAATATTAAGTTGGGGTTATGCCTCCACGAGCCCCATAACACCGACTCCTTAGCTGCATATTCTGCATGAGAGCACCCCGGTGTATGTGCCGACCCGTGTGTGTTATTACACAGTGAGTATATTTAACGTCACTCTGTTTTGCCTCAGCGGCAAATACACAGAACGCCGGCGCGCTTTATATCACAAACCCACCTAAGACACCAACTTTTGTTGTCATTTTCTGATAGCTCAATGTGAAAAGAAAGGCGGGGTTACGAAAGGTATTCTTGATAGACGAAAAGGTAACGAGGGAAATAGGGCCGCCAACTGTTATTGGCAGATATTCTGTAGGCTGATACCATTAGTTCAATAATTTTTTCCTTGTTGAAAAACATACAACCAGCAGATTCGCTGGCATTGAATGGACAAGTTTCATGGCAATCTCAATTAAAACCTCTAAAGATATTGAAAAAATGCGCGTCGCCGGTCGACTGGCGGCAGAAGTGTTGGAAATTATTGAACCTTACGTCAAACCCGGTGTAACAACAGGTGAATTAGATCGTATCTGTCACGATCACATTACCAATAAACAACAAGCTGTCTCTGCCTGCCTTGGTTATCACGGTTTCCCAAAATCCGTTTGTATTTCTGTTAATGACGTCGTGTGTCATGGTATCCCAAGTGATGATAAGGCATTGAAAGATGGCGATATTGTCAATATCGATGTGACTGTCATCAAAGAGGGCTTCCACGGTGATACATCAAAAATGTTCATAGTTGGTAAACCAACCATTCAGGGTGAACGCCTATGCCGTATCACTCAGGAAAGCCTCTATCTGGCCTTGAAAATGGTGAAACCCGGTATTCGTCTGCGTACCCTTGGGAGAGCCATCCAACAATTTGTCGAGGCCAAAGATTTTTCTGTGGTCCGTGAATATTGCGGTCACGGCATCGGCGAAGGTTTCCATGAGGAACCGCAAGTACTGCACTATGATGCCGATGATGGCGGTGTTGTTCTGCAAAAAGGCATGGCTTTCACTATTGAACCAATGGTTAACACCGGTGACTACCGCATCCGTACCATGAAAGACGGCTGGACCGTAAAAACGAAGGACCGCAGCCTGTCCGCTCAGTATGAACACACCATTGTTGTTACTGATAATGGTTGTGAAATCATGACATTGCGTAAAGAAGAAGAGCCAATACTTTCCGCAGTCTTGGTAAATGAATAACTAAAACAGCAAACTACGAAGCCTTGCTGAAATCATACAAGGCTTCCATCTCTTCTCCGCAATATCCCCCTGTTCAACACCCTACTTTCTCAGTAATCTGGCCGTTATGATTCGCCTTTCTCATAGGTTTATACTTATGTCAGCAGATATCGCCACAATTCAGGCCCCTATCCCCCCTCTTTCTCCCGCTGATTTTTCTGGTGAAGATCTTCGCTACCCCGTGTTGAAACAGCACCTTGAAGAATTTCAGCTTTGGCTGGAACATGCCTTTAAAGCGGGTATTTCCGCAGAAGCCTTAATTTCTGCACGCAGTGATTACATAGACCAATTGTTACAACGATTATGGTATGCCTACGGATTTGATAAAATTTCATCACTTTCATTGATTGCCGTCGGCGGATATGGCCGGCGGGAACTGCATCCACTATCTGATATTGACGTATTGATACTCAGCGCACAACCGCTCACACCGCCTCAAGCTCAGAATGTTGGACAATTTATCACTTTACTATGGGATATCCGACTGGAAGTCGGCCACAGCGTCCGCACACTTGAAGAATGTTTGCTGGAAGGGCTGTCAGATCTGACTATTGCGACGAATTTAATCGAATCACGGTTAATTTGTGGCGATCCATCCATTTTTCTTCGATTACAGCAACATACCTTCAGTGATGGTTTTTGGCCTTCCACTGACTTCTTTGATGCTAAAATTGTCGAACAACACGAACGCCATCAGCGCTATCACAGCACCAGTTATAATCTGGAACCTGATATCAAAAGCAGCCCCGGAGGGTTGCGAGACATTCATACCTTACTGTGGGTTGCCCGCCGCCATTTTGGCGCAACCTCCATAGATGAAATGGTCGACTTTGGTTTCCTAACAGCAGAAGAGCGTAATGAATTAAATGAATGCCAAAGTTTCCTCTGGCGTATCCGCTTTGCTCTTCATCTGATTGTCAATCGTTATGATAACCGTCTGTTATTTGATCGCCAGTTCAGTATTGCTCAATTATTAGGTTATCAGGGAGAGCGTAATCAACCAGTCGAACGAATGATGAAAGATTTCTACCGGATGACACGCCGTGTTAGTGAACTCAACAATATGCTACTGCAACTGTTTGATGAAGCTATTCTGGCATTAGAAACCAATGAAAAATCTCGCCCACTGGATAGCGAATTCCAGCTACGGGGACAACTTATTGATCTCATTGATGAAACCTTATTTATCAAAGAACCCGCAGCTATTATGCGGATGTTTTATCTCATGGCAGAACATGAGGAAGTTCAAGGCATTTATTCTACTACATTACGCCACCTTCGTTATGCACGCCGCAATCTATCTCAGCCATTGTGTGAATTACCGGAGGCTCGCCAAATCTTTATGGATATCCTACGTCACCCAAGGGCGGTTGAAAGCGCATTTATCCCCATGCATCGTCACAGTGTTCTTGGCGCTTATACACCGCTTTGGGGCAATATCGTCGGTCAGATGCAGTTTGATCTGTTTCATGCCTATACCGTCGATGAACATACCATCCGCGTATTGAGAAAGCTGGAAAGTTTTGCCGATGAGAATAATCGTGCAGCCCATCCACTCTGTGTTGAGTTATATCCTCGCCTGCCTCAACCTGAACTTCTACGTCTTGCTGCGCTATTTCATGATATCGCCAAAGGGCGTACTGGCGACCATTCTGAACTTGGCGCTGACGATGCGCTAGCGTTTTCACTGCAACATGGGCTTAACTCACGAGAAGCTGATTTGGTAGCCTGGCTGGTTCGTCATCATCTGTTAATGTCAGTCACAGCTCAACGGCGAGATATTCAAGATCCAGAAATCATCAAGCAATTTACCCATGACATCCTCAATGAAACCCGATTACGCTATTTGATCTGCCTGACAGTCGCTGATATCTGCGCCACCAACATTAACCTATGGAATAGTTGGAAGCAGAGCTTGTTACGGGAACTCTATTTCTCTACAGAAAATCAACTACGACAGGGAAATACGCCAGATTTTCGGGAACGCATCCGTCACAACCGTTTTCAGGCGCTTGCTCTGTTGCGTCAGGATAATATTAACGAGCAGAAACTCCATCAGCTTTGGAGTCGTTGTCATGCAGATTATTTCCTTCGTCATACGCCAAAACAACTCGCCTGGCACGCTCGCCACCTAGTGCAACATGATTCTCAAGAGTCACTGATACTGATAAGTACTAAGCCAACTCGCGGCGGTACAGAAATTTTTATCTGGAGCGTAGATCGTCCTTCCCTGTTTGCGGCGGTTGTCGGCGAACTGGATAGACGCAACCTAAGTGTTCATAATGCTCAGATATTTACCAATCGTGATGGTATGACAATGGACACTTTCTTGGTATTGGAACCCAATGGTCATCCTTTAGCATCGGATCGCCACGAAATAATACGTAACGCACTTTTACAAGTTGTTCTAGATCCCCATACCAAGACACCGAAAACACGAAAATTGCCAACCAAACTGCGCCACTTCAACGTACCAACAAAAGTGACCTTCTTACCTACCCATAATGAACGACGCACCTATATGGAATTATTTGCCTTGGATCAACCGGGATTACTGGCAAGAGTCGGTAATATTTTTGCCGAAATGGGCGTTTCACTACATGGCGCACATATCACCACCATCGGTGAACGTGTCGAAGACTTTTTTGTTCTGGCAGATAAGGACCACAAAGCCTTGAATAAAAAAGTCAGAGAAGAATTATCAGAAAGGTTGACAGCAACCCTAAATCCAAAGGATAAAATATAACTGAATATCAGCCCATGATTCGGACGACAACCAAGGAACCGACGCAATGCAGCAATTACAATCCATTATCGAAAATGCTTTTGAAAACCGCGCAACGCTTACTCCAGCAACAGTCAACCACGAAACACGTGATGCAGTTACTCAAGTCATCAATCTGCTGGATAGTGGAAAATTGCGCGTTGCAGAGAAAATTGACGGTCAGTGGATCACGCATCAATGGCTAAAAATGGCGGTACTGCTCTCTTTCCGTATTAATGAAAACCGGATTATCGATGGCGCAGAAAGCCGTTATTTCGATAAAGTTCCGATGAAATTCTCTGACTATGATCAGGCAAGATTTGAAAAAGAGGGCTTTCGCGTAGTACCTCCTGCGACAGCACGTCAAGGGGTCTTTATTGCCCGTAACTGCGTACTGATGCCTTCCTATGTCAACATCGGCGCTTACGTTGATGAAGGAACAATGGTAGATACCTGGGCAACAGTCGGCTCCTGTGCCCAAATTGGTAAAAACGTCCATTTATCCGGTGGTGTCGGCATCGGCGGCGTATTAGAACCATTGCAAGCTAACCCGACCATCATTGAAGACAACTGCTTCATTGGCGCCCGTTCTGAAATTGTAGAAGGTGTCATTGTCGAAGAGGGTTCAGTGATTTCAATGGGCGTCTATATCGGTCAAAGCACCAAAATCTATGATCGTGAAACTGGCGAAATCCATTATGGTCGCGTCCCTGCGGGTTCTGTTGTTGTCTCTGGCAACCTCCCATCAAAAGATGGTAGTTATAGCCTGTATTGTGCTGTCATTGTCAAAAAAGTGGATGCCAAAACACGAGGAAAAGTGGGCATTAATGAACTACTTAGATCGATAGATTAAACTTTAAAATAGCGGATAATAAATAAGTCCGCTATTTTTTTGCTTTTTATCATCATTACCGACCTCAGTCAGTGTTATTAATATAAGGAGTTTGAACGCGGGCAACGTGCACAACCTGGAACGGATACAGCGTACATAAGACGTTTGAGCACGACCCACATTCAAAATAACGTATAAAATAACCTACTGGGAAAAATACCCTTAAGGTGGTGCCATGTACGATAACTTAAAGAGTCTGGGGATCACATACCCCGAAGAAATTGACCGCTATAGTCTGCGTCAGGAAGCTAACAACGATATTCTGAAAATCTATTTCCGCAAGGATAAAGGTGAATTCTTTGCCAAAAGTGTGAAATTCAAATATCCGCGTCAACGTAAGACTGTAACTGCAAACAATACAGAGCAAGGATACAAAGAGATCAACGAAATCAACACTAACCTGCGTTATGTGATTGAAGAGTTGGATCAAATTTGCAAACGAGATCAAGCAGAAGTCGATTTGAAACACAAAATTCTTGATGACTTACGTCATCTTGAACATGTCGTTGCCAACAAGATTGCCGAGATTGAAGCCGATCTGGAAAAACTAACCCGTAAATAAAACGGTTCTATTAATTACACCGCTTATATCCTATCCGGTATAAGCGGTGTATTTCGATTATTCAACTAATCCTCCCCACTGTTTAATCCAAGACTGAGCAAAAACTTCCGGTTCAGCTTCTTCCACCGCATCTACCATCAGAACTTCGCCGATTCTTATTGCCCCTTGCTCTTGTAGTAATTCATCAAAAGTACGCCCGCCGCCACAGAAGCTCTCATAACTACTATCTCCCAAAGCGATCACGCCATAGCGTAATTCTGGCTGATAACCCAATTCATCTCGCAAAGCATAATAAAGCGGCCGAATATTATCAGGTAAATCCCCTTGCCCAGTCGTTGAAGTAATAACTAAAACCGTGTTATCAAGATAGGATTGCCACTGTTCCAACTCCCCTTCTTCAAATACTTCTATATCATGACCTTGTTGTTCAAGGATCTGCTGTGCTTCTTCTGCAACAGCAAGCGCGTTACCGTAAACAGTACCAACAAAAATACCAATCTTCGCCATAATTTATTATCTCTTCAAAGGAATTATCAGTTATCCTCGCTGGCAACAGCAGAAAACTCAACCCTTCCCAAATCAGGGATAATTACCTTTACCAGCTAAGCCATCTCATCAAAACAAATATTGCCACTATTAAGTTCATTCTGTCATGTAAACAGCACTAATGACTAATCATATATCTAATAAACTAATTACGAACAGACGTAGCGATCAATAACTGTAGTTATTTTACATAAAACGGTAATAGGTAATCATCAAAAACCTCGTTTTCTGTGACAACCAAAATCAAGTAACAGAAGTTAAGTCGTCTTAAATCAAGTTATTCAGCCAATAATAATTCAATGTTAAAATCACTTTTTTAAACGACTTTAGTTGATAATATTGATATTAATATGAAAAATGACCATATCCTTTTTTTCAAGATCAACAATAGTATTATGAAATTAATAGAACGGCACAAATAAGCACTAAGTAAAGGAAAATCATCACTATGTTTAACAATAGAGCTGTTGTGCTGAGTATACTATTAAGTGCCGCAAATATCACCGGTTCATCTGGACTGATGATCTGGGTAGATACCATGCTTAAAGATGGAGGTATGATTTTAGACGCTTATATTCCTGTTTTTTCCTATTTATTGGGGTTATCTCTGGGATGCATGACCATATCCTTTCTTATTCAAAAAATGAATATTAATTTTTTTGAAAAAAATATTTTTGGATTCTTTTTATTATTGGCAACTACAAACTGCATTCTCTTTGCAAGAGAAATAATACTTATTCCTGTTTGGTTGGATGCTCTACATAGAATATTATGGGGGGTAATAAGTGGATTTATTGTCATAATGGGAAGAAATATTCTTATACCCGTCATCTTTCAAG